>JAJTHY010000007.1 GCA_021298045.1 Candidatus Jidaibacter sp. | reverse complement strand
CGGTCTCGCCCGTGCAAAGGTAAATTTTAGTATTGGACTCTATATTTATCATGTTCCCGCCAACATTTTTTGTTTGCAAAAACAAGCTTACCTTTTCTTATTGACTTGAATAGTCCGCCTTCACTGTACGCTTACCTTCATTACCCCATAATCTCATCTATCTGAGTATGAATTATAGTTCAATAATTCAAAATATTCAATTTTTCTCTGCAAAGGTGTACTCAGGAGTATACTGTTGCGGGAATATAGGTTTTACAAAGCTTATCGTATCTGGCTGCGACGCTCCAACTTTTCAAATTAACGGAGTATACTACAAAAAATCCGTTTCAGTTATAAACTTCATACTGGCAGTAGCCCTATGCATAATTAGGTGCGAGGTGGTTATTGTAGATGCACATTTTTCTACACCACCCAACATCCAGCCAGATGTAACCCCAGTTGCACAGAAGACAACATCCGACTTAACCATATCTTGGATACTATATATTTTATTCAGATCTTTAACTCCAGCCGCAGCAGCTCTTGCTTTTTCATCTGGATTTCTGAATAGCAGCTTTCCCTGCATTTGCCCACCTATACAAGAAAGCGCAGCAGCAGCCAGCACCCCCTCTGGAGCCCCACCACTACCCATATATAAATCTACTTTGCCACCAAATATTGATGTGGCGATTACAGCTGAAACATCTCCATCACCTATTAACTGCACGCGCGCACCAGCCTCACGAATTTTGGCAATTAATTCTGCATGCCTCTCCCTTTTTAGCACACAAACGTTAAGATCAATCGGGCTACATTTCTTTGCCTTTGCCAAATTCCTTATGTTTTCACTTACTGAGTTATCAATTGATACTACACCTTCTGGTAGCCCTGGGCCCACTGCAATTTTATCCATATACACATCAGGCGCATGAAGCAGCCCACCACGTTTTGCAAGCGCAAGTACCGCAATTGAATTAGGCATATTACCGGCACAGATTGTTGTGCCCTCAAGTGGATCCACCGCTATATCGATTTCATCACCTCCTAAGCCCACCTCTTCACCGATATATAGCATAGGGGCTTCATCCCTCTCACCCTCACCTATTACCACACGCCCACTTATACTTAAGAGATTAAATTCATTCCTCATAGCATTTACCGCAGCTTGGTCAGCAGCTTTCTCATCCCCTAATCCAATCCAATCAAAGCAAGCTATTGCTGCTGCCTTGGTCAGCCTTTTAGCATATTCCTGATGAGTATAATTTAATGTATCTAGCGGATTAGCCATAATTAGATCTCATATTAATTTAATATTATTTTTGCCAATGCATAATAAAGTGGAATGCCAAAAGCAATGTTAAATGGAAAAGTGATTGCCAGTGACATTGGAAGGTATACAGCCGGCTTTGCTTCAGGTAAAGCTAAACGCATGGCAGCGGGTACGGCAATGTAAGATGAGCTAGCGCATAACACAGTAAATAAAGCTCCAGTACCAACATCTAACCCTATAAAGTAGCTAAGCATAAGGCCTATTGAAGCCCCTATGAATGGCATGTAAATTCCAAAAGCAATGAGCGATGGGCTAAAGTTTTTTAACTGATGTAAATTTTTCGCGACCAACAGCCCCATATCAAGCAAAAACAAACATAGAAAACCTTGGAAAGGAGTAACGAAGAAACCCTCTACTTTATCCATCCCATTCTGCCCTGTAATCCACCCTATTACAAATGCGCCCAATAAAAGCAAAATCGCTCCATTTGTAAAAATTTCTCGGCTCAATTTCTTTTCTTCAAGCCTGTGGTTGCGTGTTTCTGGGCTAGCTCTATGGGCAATAAACAATCCCGATAAAATTGCCGGAGCCTCCATAAGCGCAAGTATCGCTACTATATAGCCAGCATATGCTATCTCATTCATTTTCAAAAAAGCAGCTGCGGTTGCGAATGTTACCATACTGATGGATCCATAATGGGCTGCCACTGCTGCTGAAGTTGGCTTATCTAACTTTGTAGTTGCACGCAAAATAGCATATGCTAAAAAAGGTTGTAAAAAACTTACCGCTATGCCACAACTTATCGCGCTTATCACTGTAAGGCTAAAACTTTCTGTATTCGCTATGGCAACACCACCTTTGAACCCTATGGCCATCATTAGGTATATAGCCAAGTAGCTGCTGATGCTATCTGGAACCTCTAAATCGGATTTTAAAAACCCAGCCCCAACGCCAAGTATAAAAAACAGCATTGCTGGCGATAAAATGTTTTGAGAGATAAGATGAATTAATTCCATAATTTACAATACCATGTTCCGGCATTATTCCAAAGCAATATAAATATCTAGCGTAGCGCTATTCAAATCATATGCACGTTCATCATATACTTCAAAGTCGGCAGAATATTTTCTTTTTCCGCCTAATTCTTCCGGGTCCATAGACCATATGCTTTGCCACATATCTATACACACTCCAGGCATTGGTGCAGGGCCATTTGTGAATTTTGCATATCGCTGACTTGCAATTGTTAGCTTGAAAAGATCATTTGGTACTTCATCAAATGAAGAAACTTCAGCTCCGATAAAATAAGTATATTCCCCATTAAAATCACTTTCATATTCTGTATAAACACAATAGGTGCTTCCCGGATTTTTAAGGTTAGGAATTTTTGAAGTGATGCCCTCAGCTTGGTATCTTTGAATCATTTGCCCAATTTTGGCAGTAGCTGGGTTCATCTCAGCGGCATTGTTAGTTCTGCATGTAATGCCGACTAATTTAATTTCCGATAATTGAGCAAAAGTTTTTTCCATAAATTTTCATCCAAAAGTATAAAATATAATCAACCTTCTATAGCCATTCCAACTGCGTGGAAGCCACAATCAACATGGACCACTTCTCCAGTTGTGCCAGACCCCAAATCGCTCAGTAAAAATATAGACGCTCCAGCAACATCTTCAAGGGTAGTATTGCGTTTTAAAGGGTTAACCTGTTCACCTACTTTCAGCATAGACCGAAAATCGCTAATGCCAGCAGCGGCCAAGGTCCTAAGTGGCCCAGCTGAAATTGCATTAACTCTAATATTCTTGCTACCCAAATCGTTTGCCAAGTACCGCACGCTGGCTTCTAATGCAGCTTTTGCCACACCCATAACATTATAATTAGGGATAGCTTTCTCTGCCCCATAGTAGCTAAGAGTTATTATACTACCATTCTCTTTCATCAAACCTTCCGCATGTTTACAAACGCTAGCCAGCGAAAAACATGAAACATCCATGGTGTTCAAAAAGTTGGTACGAGAGGTATCCAAATATCTTCCTTTCAACTCATTTTTATCGGAAAATGCTATCGCGTGCACAATGAAATCTAGTTTATCTATTTTTTTAGATAATTCTTCAAAGGTTCTGGCAACTGCAGCTTCATCACTCACATTGCATTCTATAAGATTACCCGCAAAGCCAAGATCACTAGCCAAAGGCTCCACTCTTTTACGAAGCATATCCGCCTGGTAGCTGAAATAAAGGTTAGCGCCAAATTTAGCAGCCATTTCTGCTATACCGTAAGCGATTGATTTTTCGTTTGCAACGCCCATTATTAAGCCATTTTTGCCAGCGAGGAGACTCATCTTTTTCAAACCTAAATTAAACTTTGGTATAATCTAGACTAAATCTATATGTTAAAGCAAGTCTAATAGCTCTTTTAAAGATTAAAATTTTATGTATAAATAATATAGCCTTTTATTTAACTACAACTTCAGTTAATATCACATTGTTAATTTTGGGTTAGAACTCAATGGATTTTTTTAAAAAAGCTATACCAACTAAGTTATTACTTGCTGGACTAGGAGTTTTTTTGACAATAGCCTTATTGGTAGCTCTATCCATAAAACTAACCGCAGCACCAATGTCTTTACTTTACACTAACCTATCTTCTAGTGATGCAGCACTTGTTGCATCACGGCTTGAGGGCCTGGGCGAGCCATACCAATCCGCTAATGATGGAAAAGATATTTTAGTTTACTCAAATAGGGCTTTACCCCTTAGAATGAGCTTTGCACAAGAAGGAATCCCAAGTTCTGGCAATATCATAGGATATGAAATTTTTGACAAAAATGACTCTTTGGGCACATCTCAATTCATATACAATGTTAACTTAGTACGAGCACTTGAAGGCGAAATCGCAAGAACAATTAGCTCTCTTAACTCCATTGAAAGTGCTCGGGTTCATATAGTTATCCCTAAGAAAGAATTGTTTTCTAAATCTAATTCTGAGACTAGCGCATCCGTGGTGTTAAAAATAAAAGGTAACCTTCAACTTTCAAAACAAGAGGTAGCAGCTATAAGCCATTTAATATCAACTGCTGTACCGGGCTTAAAAGTTGAAAATATTACGATATTAGACAACCATGGCAGACCATTAAAGTTAGCTTTAACCGAAGATAACAACTCAATTACAACCGATAATGCAGCAGAATTTCAAAAAAATGTTGAGGAAAAATATCGGATAATGCTAGAGGAACTGATAGAGAAATCAGTTGGTATTGGCAAAGTTAAGGCTAATGTAATGGCAGATATTAACTTTGACCGTGAAGTGGTTAACTCAGAAGTATATGACCCAGATGGGCAGGTGATACGATCTCGCAAAGTTAGCGAGGAGACAGATCAGGAGCAAGAAGGTGCTTCCGAACTCAGTGTGGCAACTAATATACCCAACGCACAAGGCGCGGGCGGCGGCGCTACCGGTGGGAAATCTAGTAAAAATAGGACCGATGAAGTAACTAATTATGAAATTTCAAAAACCATCACTAATAAAATTAGTGAAACTGGTATGGT
>JAJTHY010000135.1 GCA_021298045.1 Candidatus Jidaibacter sp. | reverse complement strand
TCGTCGCTAAAGCTCCTCGCAAAGACGGGGCGCGAGTGGGAAACTTTGGTTTTATAGCAATAGAGGGATTCGACTTGGTGCTAGAACTGCTTGTATTGCTCACTCTAAACCTATTTTGAACTTTTAATGCGGTTGCCCTGACTATGAACATTTGTATCTAAAGTAATAATAATTCCTCTCACACCTTCCGCGCGCGACTGAAAGTGGTGTAGATTTGCAGCTAAAATTTAGGAAACATTATCATGAATGCAGAATTTCATTATCATGTAAATGCAATAGTTGCACGACTTGCTGGCTTTAGCGCGCAAGAATCTTGCATAATTGCAAGCAGTTCACAGTTTGTGGACGACAACTGTAAATCAATTGCAGTACAGTTAGAAGACAGGATCTATCGCAACATAATTACTCAAACTCTTAACATTAGCCTATCCAGTCAGGAGTTGAGTGATATTTATACTGTCTTTCATTTTCAACCCCAAGGTGGGCATGAAAACTTTTGGATTACAAAACCGAATGCACCAATAGCTCGCAGGATATTTTCTGATGCATTGGCAACTAATAATTTATATATGATAGGGATAGCATCTCACGCATTCGCGGATGCCTATGCTCATCAAGATTTTATAGGCCATAACAACCAATACAACACTCCCATTTCTAATATTCCTAGCTATGGGCATATGTATTATTTGGAACTACCAGATTTGGTAGCGGTAAAATGGAAAGATATTAGGACCCAAACAACCATAAATAATAACCTCCGCTTTCTAAGTGCCGCCTGCAACTTACTGGATTTTTACACACGCCTCTTGAGAGATAGCGAGAAAGAAATTAAAGAGAAAAAATCGAAATTGATAAGCATTCTGAAACCAATTTTTGGCAGAGCGAAGATATATATACCCGATTTCAAATTAAGTATGAAGGACCGCATCAAGCAATATAAGGAAGCTTATTACGAATTAGGTGGCGACAGCATTCCTGAATATGGTCCACAAAAGTGGCAACGTCGTGCTATTTATTATTCCGGAATTGAAAAAACTTGGCGAGCCACGCATAACTTTGAAAATTCCCATTGGCATAATTTTCAAGAACAGGCTAAAAGGTACAAATCTTTAGCATTAGGCGTTATTAATGAAAATCTTGCAAAATATAAAAGAATTACTTGAATTAGAATTAGAAGAGATATATCTGCTCTCGCCTATTTTTATCGGCATAGGAATCGTAATTTTCTTCCATCTACCATCAGACCCAAGCCTGGCTTCTTGCTTTTTGCCACTTGTAATTACTAGCCTACTTGCTTATTTATATAGAAACAACTTAATTCTTTTGCGCTCTTTTATTGCCATGTGCATAGTTTCTCTTGGCTTTTTGGCATGTGAGCTTAGAGTGCTTAGTATCGACTCTCCAAGAATCAAAAAACAACTTGAATATGTAGAGCTAACGGGAACAATCGCTCAAATAATAGATACGCCAGACGCCAGAAAATTTCTTTTAGACAATCTGGAAATCGAAGATTTAGATAAAGAAAACACGCCCAAATATGTTAGGATCGCCCTTAAATCAGACATCTCTGGCTTCACAATTGGTGACCACGTACAGTTCAAAACCACATTAATACCACCTCCATACCCAAGCTTTATTGGCGGGTTTAACTTTGCCGAATACACCTACTTTAAGGAAATAGGAGCAATTGGCTATGCAACAAGTAGGCCGAGACTTATCAGCTCTAATAATTTGAGCAATCTCAGCAAGCACATAAATGCCTTCCGCAATCAAATAGGTAAAAGGATAGAAACTAGAATTGATGCAACGAGCGCAAGCATAGCGTTGGCTCTGCTAATAGGCGACACTTCTAAAATTCCAGCACAAGAATTAAGCATGATTCGCATATCAGGCATAGCTCATATAATTGCGATTTCCGGATTGCATGTTGTGATTATAGTTGGGCTTATCTTTTTTAGTTTTCGGTTTTTGCTTACAAGAATACCTTACATGATTAACCACTATGATCTTAAAAAGATTTCAGCAGCCATAGGAATTTTGGGGAGCTTTTTTTATTTGATTATCGCAGGCGCACCCATTTCTGCACAGCGGGCATTTATTATGTCCTCACTCACTCTCTTTGCAATTATCATTGACCGCAAATCAAACCCAATGCGCTCAGTTGCAACCGCTGCAATAATTATACTTTTATTGACCCCAGAAAATCTGTTTACCCCTAGCTTACAAATGTCGTTCGCTGCCTGCATCTCTTTAATAGCAGGGTACGCAGCAACCACCAATCTGCTGAAGGCATATAGTTCAAAATTTGGTGGATATATATTAGGTATAGTAATCTCCACGCTGCTTGCAGGTAGCGCCACTACTCCTTTTGTAATTTACCATTTTAATCAGTTTTCAACTTATAGCCTGATTACTAATTTATTTGCTATACCACTTACGAACTTCATTATTATGCCACTTGGTGTTGCATCTTTATTATTAATGCCAATAAATTTAGATTGGCTAACCCTTCCTCCCATGGCATGGGCAATAGACGCAATGGTGTGGATTGCAACCAAAGTAAGTATGCTACCGGAAGCCTCTTTGCGGATTTCAAGCTACAGTGCTGGTGGAATTGGGCTTATTGCATTAGGTGGTGCTATGCTTTGCATGATGTCTACAAAACTTAGGATTTTAGGCATCCCTCTGATTATAGTCGGATCGCTCACAAATATGCAGATTTTTAAATCGCCCTCTCCTGATTTAATGTTCGATTCACGCGGCAAGTTATTTGCGATTAAGATAGATGATACACATTATTTTTCTAATAAAGTCAGCGCCAGGTTTGTAAGAAAAACTTGGGAGCAAGCCTTTGATATAAACAATGCTTTAACGATTAAAGGGTTAGAGGGTTGCTCTAAGGAGTCGTGCATTTTTGAAAAAGAGGGTAAGCGTATTTTAATACTCATGCATGGCGAGCCCGAGAGTTGTGAATTTGATTTCATCGCGAATCTAAGCGGCTTTAAAATGGGTTGCGAAGAAAGGGTAAATCTCAGTTCCCTCAATCAGCAAGGCAATACTTTTATATGGGTTAAAAAAAATAATATAAAAATAAAAACCGTTACTGGGAACCTACAGAAACGGGCTTGGAATGGGTTGGTGGGGTAGCCAAATCGCTATAAATATCAAGCTATACATTAGATCTCTTCGAAAACTCGCTTCTGGTAGCGAAGTGCAAGGAGCCCACGGAACGGAAGACCGGAGTGTATTCAATATACATGAGGATTTGAGTACCGGAGCGAC
>JAJTHY010000045.1 GCA_021298045.1 Candidatus Jidaibacter sp. | reverse complement strand
TACAAAAAAGGCACGGTTTTTGCTTTAATTGTCATTCCGCACTTGTTGCGGAATCTTAAGATCCCAAGCAATAGCGAGGATGACTAAGAGATGGAGATCTGTTGTATTTTTCATAGCTATTTTATAAGGGTTTAGCTATATACACTTATGTCCAATTCTTTTTAGGATTTAGTATTATGTCGAGCTCAGGTTATAATACCAAATTTCATCCGCCTATCTTCTTCACAGCCCAAGTTCCTTGCTGCTCATCATATGTATATAAAGTTGGCTCATCATCATATGGAGAGTAAGGGATATTGTGAAACTGGGGCATTCTGTTAAAATACAAAGTTTTGTTATAACCGGTCTGAGCAGCTAGGTTTCGGTAATAAACCGTGTAATTTTGTTTAGCGCGAATATCAGGTATCAAGCTGATAAGGTCATCTAGGGATGTAATTTCTTTATCATTAATATTCATGATCTGCAAAGAATAATGCGGAACGCCATCAATCAAAACTGTATCTATGCCAGAAAGCCCCGAGTTGCGATCTATAGAAACTGCAATAACTGAGCCTATTTGAGCTCCAGTTATGAATCTAATGAACTCATCAGCTTCGAAAAGTATTGCCCCATCAAGGCTTAGCATTCTGGTTATGGCATGTTCTTTTAAGTCATAAACCGGCGCCAACACATCAATAAACTTTCTGTTTCTGAATAAGGTAAGTTTCACTGAGTCTTTAGTGTTATTAATTACCTTTTGTAATTCATATAAATTTGGCCCCACTAAGTTGCCATTTACCGCCCAAACTATATCAGAGGGCTGAAGTACTTTTTCTGCTGGAGTCCCTTGCAGGACACTGCCAACTACCAAAACTTTATTAAGAGAGGTGGGGAATTTTTTCAGATAGTCAGGTATTAAATTTTCCGGGAATCCCAAAGCCTTCACAGCTCTATCTAATGAATAATAACCAAGAATCGCTCCTGTATCTTTGCGTGGAGGGATGCCGCCATTTCTAATAATTTGATAAGCATCATTCAAATATGCAATTGAAAGCGCATAGGCGAAGGTGTTGTCAACTGCATAGTTAATAGCTATTACTTCTCCTTTCTTATTTAATATTGGTGATCCACTAGACCCGCCTCTGGCGTTAAGGCTAATCCTTAATGTTTGGTCGGGAAAATAATTTGAAATCTCAAAAAAGCTAGTTATTATTCCAGTTTGAATTGAAAACCCTTGCCCTTCATTATTGCCTATGATCGTTACGCCTTCGTTAACTTTAGGAGGAGCGGTAGAAATTTTGAGCTCAATTCCATCCTCAGGTATGCTTTTTGGCAAAACTTTTATAAAGCTGAAATCACTTTGTGGGTCGCTATAAATTAGCTTCGCTTTTATCTCGCGGCCATTGTGAAATATAACTGTAGTATCATTAATATTAACATTACTCACCACATGCTTATTGGTGGCAATAATCCCTAAAGATTTATCTACAATGAACCCAGTACCGAAAAATTCACCAGTATGGTTATATGGAGACTTTATAACAGAGTTCGATATGCTAACAACGCCACGCTTCCAGACGTCGGTTCTTTCATCTGCAAGGCTGAATTGTGTAACGCAAATAAGAAGAACAAATATTAACTGCTTAAGCATGCCCAGGTCAAAACAACTTTTTCTTAATTTATAATATCAATCTTCATTGCCTTCACAAGTTAAATTAGTTAGTATACCCCAGGTATTAAATTAAGATTAGTAAGCCTTGACCCATCAGATAAGCAAAAATACGGTTTCCGTATCAATTGAAAGCCAAATGAAACGCTCTTACTTAGATTACGCTATGAGTGTGATTGTAAGTAGAGCATTGCCAGATTGTAGAGATGGCTTAAAACCAGTGCATAGGCGCATACTATTCGCTATGCATCACATGAACAATTATCACGACAAACCCCATAAGAAATCTGCGAGGATTGTGGGTGAGGTAATTGGTAAATACCACCCACATGGTGACGCTCCAATTTATGGTTCATTGGTGAGGATGGCTCAAGAGTTTTCGCTCAGAGATCCCCTGGTGGATGGCCAAGGTAACTTTGGCTCGATTGATGGCGACTCTCCAGCTGCAATGCGTTATACTGAAGCAAGGCTCTCTAAAATCGCAGCAAGAATGCTGGACGATATTGACCAAGAAACCGTTGATTTTCAAGACAACTACGATGGCTCTGAAACCGAACCTAAGGTGCTACCTGCTAGATTCCCTAATCTATTGGTAAATGGAACCAGCGGTATCGCCGTTGGTATGGCAACTAACATCCCTACACATAACTTAGGCGAAGTAATAGATGCTTGCCTTGCGTATATTCAAAACCCTGAGATCTCATCTGAAGAGTTGGTTGCGTTTGTTCCCGCTCCAGACTTCCCAACTGGGGGCATGCTGGTGGGGGCCACTCAGGCAAAAAATGCTTTAATCAGCGGCAAAGGCATAATCACTATGCGTGGCCGTACAGAGATTGAAGAAATCGGCGGTACTTTTGCAATTATTATTAAAGAGCTACCTTACCAAGTAAATAAATCAGAGCTGGTTAAAAAAATTGAACACCTTTCCAAAGACAAGGTGATAGAGGGTATCTCTGAACTTAGGGATGAATCGAACAAGCTTGGTATCCGTGTTGTAATAGAGTTAAAGAGAGACGCCACGCCAGATGTAATAGTTAACCAACTTTACAAACATTCTGAATTGCAGACAAGCTTTGGTGTTAACATGCTTGCACTCAATAATGGCAATCCTATTTTAATGGGCATTAGGGAAATTATCTCAGCATTCGTGGATTTCCGCCGCGAGATTGTCACAAGGCGCACCATATACCAATTGAATAAGGCTCGAAATAAGGCGCATGTATTGATTGGGTTATCACTTGCAGTTGCAAATATTGATGAAGTAATCGCGCTAATTAAGGCTTCTCCGAATCCACAGGAAGCCAAGAGACGCCTGATGGATAAACATTGGGAAGCATCGGATGTTATCCCGCTACTGAAATTGGTGGATGACTATCGCAATGAGTTGATTGACAGCAAGTGCCGCTTTACTCAAGAGCAAGCAGAAGCTATTTTAGAGATGAGACTGTCCAAGCTTACTGGCTTAGAAAAAGAAAAAATCGAGAATGAGTTAGGCGAGTTGGCTAAAGTAATCGCAGGATTCTTGGAGCTACTTGCATCTAAAGAGAAAATTTTAGCGTTGATTGCAAAAGAATTACAAGACGTGCGCGATGCCTTTGCTACTCCGCGCCGCACTGAAATTATTTTGGATGACCGTGAATTTAATGATGAAGACCTAATCGCCCGCGAAGATATGGTGGTTACTAATACTATGGGGGGCTTCATTAAGCGCGTACCTTTGGACACCTATCGTGCGCAAAGACGTGGGGGTAAAGGAAGGTCTGGCATGGCGATTTATGCAGATGATACCACCACAGACATCATCGTTGCTAATACCCATGTGCCTTTATTGTTCTTCTCCTCTCTTGGAAAAGTATACCGAATGAAGGTTTATAAACTACCACTTGGGTCACCACAATCTAAGGGCAAGGCGCTTATCAATATGCTGCCTCTGGCCCCGGATGAACGTATTACCAATATCATGCCATTGCCAGAAAATCCGGAAGAATGGTTGGATTACAGCATTGTGTTTTCAACAGAGAAAGGAAACATTCGTCGTAATGAGCTGAGTGCATTTTCAAGCATTCAAGCTAATGGCAAAATAGCAATGAAGCTTGATGAGGACGATAGGCTGGTGGGCGTAAGTATAGCTCGCTCGACCGACCACATACTTCTATGCACCAGGTACGGCAAAGCGCTTAGGTTCCCACTATCTAAACTCCGCATATTTAAGAGCAGAAACTCTGACGGTGTACGTGGCATTAAATTTGCGCATAATAACGACGCTGTAGTTTCTATGGCAATTTTGTCTGAAGCAAGAGCAAGCATGGAAGAGCGCGAGGAGTTCTTGAAAATCCCTGTTGATGTAAGGCTTGCATATAAAAACAATATGGATGCAGAGCAGTTTAAAAAAGCTGTAGAAGCTGCGGCTGTTGGTTTTACAACCCTTACTTTGGATGCAGCTTTGGAACTTGCTGCAGCTGAGCAATTTATTCTGACTGTAACCGAAAATGGGTATGGTAAAAGAACGTCCATATATGAGTATCGTATTACTGGTAGAGGTGGCCAGGGTATCTTAAATATTGATACCTCCGAAAGAAATGGCCTAGTTATTGCTAGCTTACCTGTAGAAAGTGAGGACCAAGTAATTCTACTCACCAGCGGTGGGACTTTAATTAGAACCAAAGTTGTAGATATAAGAATTACCGGTAGAAACGCCAAGGGCGTTAAAGTTATGAATGCTCAAGATGGTGAGAAAGTTATTTCAGTTACCAGAGTACTCAATGACGAAAATGCAGAGGATGCAGAAGAGTCTGAAGGCGAAGAGATAGCTGCTTAAATTAAAAGAGGTTTTACGTGCCAATCGTAACAATAAAAATGCTTGAAGGTAGAACTCCTGAAATCAAGGAACAGGTGGTTAAAGAATTAACCGACGTGTGCGTGCGGGTTTTGAAATCCAATCCTGAAGATGTAAGAGTTTTGATTGAGGAAATGCAAAAATCCCACTACGCTAAAGGTGGAGTGTTATATAGCAAAATGGGGAAATGACTATGGTAAAACTACATAGCTGGCTGGCTCGAGTATTTTTGGTTCTAATACCGAAACTCATTATTAACCGGACAGATGCGCTTGTATTGGAAAAATTTGGGAAGAGAAAAAAGTACTTTAATATGAAAATATTGAAGACTTTTTTATTAACCAAAATTTTTTCAAGGCGAGATGCAAGTGTTGGGTTAATAATGAGTTTCGGTATAATATGCCTAATATGCGCAAATGCATCGGCGGCGCTTAAGATAGATATTACGCATGGACAAGTTGACCCAATGCCTATTGCGATCAATGATTTTTATGATGCTACTGGCCAATTTTCTTCATTAGGAAGCCAGATCAAGTCAGTAATTGAAAATGATCTAAAGAGTTCCGGTATTTTTAGACCAATTGACCAAGCTGCTTTTTTGGAGAGTTTGACAATTGATAAAAAGCCTGCATTCTCTGGTTGGAGGCAAATAGGTGCAATGGCATTAACCAGTGGTCGTATTACCCAGAATGGTGATAAAATCACAGTTGAGTTCAGACTTTGGGACCCTACTGCAGAAACGCAAATTGAAGGTTCTGCTTTTACTTTAACTGAAAAATCTTGGAGACGAGCTGGCCATAAAATTGCAGATCAAATTTATAAACGTTTAACTGGAGAGGGCCCGTATTTTGATACCAGGATAGTGTTTGTATCAGAAAGTGGACCATTTGATAAAAGGGTTAAGAGGCTGGCCATTATGGATTCGGACGGCGAAGGATATAAAGAACTTACGGATGGGAGAGATCTTGTTATTACCCCGCGCTTTGACCCTAGCTCACAGCGCATAATTTATATGACATATAAAAACCGGGTTCCCCATGTGTATTTGCTTGAACTACAAACCGGTAAACAGAAAATGCTCGGTAATTTCCCTGGCATGTCTTTTGCACCACGTTTTTCCCCAGATGGTAAAAAAGCCGTTATGTCGGTGGCCAAGGGCGGTACAACAGACATTTATGAAATTAACCTGGATAATGGAGTAACTCGTAGATTAACTGCTATAAGTGGCACTATTAGTACATCTCCAAGTTATTCACCAGATGGCAGTAAAATAGTCTTTAGCTCTGACCGTGGTGGGAAACCACAATTATATATTATGGGCGCAGGTGGCGGTGAAGCAACCAGAATAAGCTTTGGTGACGGGAGTTATAATGCGCCTGCATGGTCACCTAGAGGAGACTTTATTGCATTTACTAAATCTAAGGGTGGCCAATTTTACACTGGCGTTATACGCCCAGACGGCAGCGGTGAAAGGCTACTTACTTCTTCTTGGATGGATGAGGGGCCAACTTGGTCACCAAACGGCAGGGTAATTATGTTTTCTCGCCAAGCAAAAGGAGGGGGGTATAGCATATTTGCCGTTGACGTAACTGGGTATAATGAGCGTAAAATAGAGACTCCGACTGATGCTTCTGACCCAGCTTGGTCACCGCTATTGAATTAGGTAAATATATTATATGGTGCGAAAACCCCACCAAAGTCCGGAAATTCTAACTCAAGCGTATTCGGTTTTGCGATTTTCACATCTGAAGTTTGCAAACCTAATTGCCATACTTACCTGCATTTTGGTGGTAATTTTCCTCAATTCTCAAAACGAAATTTCTCAAACTATTCACAACGGCTTACTTGAAATTAATTCAACTGCTGTGGAATTGATGAATAAACCTTGGGAGATGACAAATAAGGCAAAAGACTACGTGGATGAAAAAATATACCAAAAAGAAATCCGGCTTCTTCAAGATGATAAAAAAGTGCTTGAGGAAATAGTAATGCTTACTGAAGTTGAGAACAAAGAAAATAGGAGACTGAAGGCCCTACTAAATTTTTCAACCTCAGAAGACTATTCATTAGTAAGCACTAGAATACTTAAGTCTTCTTTGGATATTCCATCGCAAGGATTTTTAATTCCGGTTGGTAGAAATAAGAAAATTAATACTAGTGCATATGTAGTAGATGGGGTGGGTTTAGTTGGCAAAGTTACAGAAGTAGCTGGCAGCAGCGCAAAAATAAGGCTCATCACGAGTATAAACTCTAAGACTCCAGTAGTTTTTTCAGAATCTCGCGAACAGGCAATTTTAGTTGGTAATTCTACCTCTGGCAATACTTTGCATATAATCTATTGCAGTAATCAGCAAAACGTCCGAGATGGTGAAATGGTTGTTACTTCGGGCGATGGCAGCATTTATCCGTATGGTATCTTAGTAGGAAAGGTTGTGAAGCAAGAAAGTGGCACCTATGTCAAAACATTATTTGAGATAGATAAGTTAGAATTTGTGAAGGTATATTTTAAAGATAAAGGAGTTGCTCAATGAAACTCTCTTACGTCATTGCGAGGAGCTCTTGTGACGCGGCAATCCAGAAGAAAAAATTAAAGCTGAATCGCCACGCTTCGCTCGTGATGAGGAACTCTTCTCATTCCTGCTACGAAAGAAATCTTGGACCTTATATCAGAGGTGTAAAATAAGATCCTATGGCATTTAAAGACTTGCGAGCATTCATAAATTTTTTGGAAAAGAAGGGTGACCTAATCCGAATATCCACACCAGTTTCAACTCAGCTTGAAATTACAGAGGTACATCGCCGCGTTTTGGAATCATCGGGTCCAGCTTTATTGTTTGAAAACGTCCACAACGAATTTGGGGAAACAACTTATCCGGTTTTGGTAAATTTATTTGGTACGGTAGAAAGGGTAGCACAGGGTATCGATCTGACCTCAAGCTCTTTACATGAGCTTGGTGAAAAACTTGCATTCCTGAGACAGCCGGTGCCGCCAGAATCACTCAAAGAAGCTTTTAGCATGTTGCCTTTAGTTAAAGATGCAATAAACATGAAGCCCAAGTTGCTAAAAAAAGCGCCATGCCAAGAAATTGTGATGATAAGCAAAGATATCAACCTTGATAAAATTCCAATACAAACTTGTTGGCCAAATGAACCGGCACCACTTATTACCTGGCCAATGGTGGTAACCAAAGATTGCGCGAGCGAAAAATATAACGTTGGCATTTACCGCATGCAAAAACTCTCTAAGGGCAAAACCATTATGAGATGGCTAGACCATAGAGGAGGCGCTGATCATTGGCGAAGTTGGAAGAATGCAGGGCATGAAAAAATGCCAGTTGCGGCAGTAATAGGATGCGATCCTGGGACTACAATCGCTGCAGTAACTCCAGTTCCGGAACAACTTTCTGAGTATGAATTTGCCGGCCTTATCCGTAAATCAAAATTAGAATTAGTACAATGTAAAACTGTTCCATTACTAGTGCCTGCACATGCAGAGATGGTAATTGAGGGGTATGTAAGCACGCAAGAATTTGCAAACGAAGGGCCATATGGTGACCATACAGGTTACTATAATTCAGTTGAGAAGTTTCCAGTTTTTGAGATCACCGCAATAACAACTAGGAAAGATGCGATATATCTAAGCACTTATACGGGTAGACCACCAGATGAACCATCAGTGTTAGGGGAGGCACTTAATCAGGTATTTGTGCCCCTTTTAAAACAGCAAATTCCTGAGGTAGTTGATTTTTACCTGCCACCTGAGGGTTGTTCTTACCGCATTGGAATTGTGAGTATTAAAAAAGCTTATCCTGGTCATGCGCGTAAAGTGATGATGGGAATTTGGTCGGTGCTAAGGCAGTTCATGTATACTAAGTTTCTGATAATAGTTGATGATGACATTAACGTGCGGTCTTGGGATGATGTGATGTGGGCGGTTTCTACAAAAATGGATTTTGCCAGAGACGTGACAATTATAGAAAATACTCCGATAGATTACTTAGACTTCGCTTCTCCAGAAGAAGGTTTAGGAAGCAAAATTTGCTTTGATGCGACCGATAAAATTGGCAACGAGACCAAGCGAGAATGGGGCAAGAAAATTGAAATGTCTGAGGAAGTTGTAAGAGCTGTATCAGAAAAATTTAAGCATATCTTGGAAGTTGTTGTTAAGTGAGCTATATTAGCATAAGTGTAGTAATTTGAGTTGAATTAGCACAAAATAAGCTAAACAATCTACCTAGAAAAATTCTTAATTTCTTGACTCCTAATTAAGCTTGGGCTATTTATCCATAAAAATAATATGCCATTTACTAGAGTGGCATCTTCTTTGCTTTTACGGCCGGTTTTTTTGCGGGCTTAGGTTGCGCACCATCTTTTTTATGCGCACCTTTTAGCTGGGCAATTTCTGCCTGCATCATTTCTACGGATTTTTTCAAAGCCTTGAAATCATTTTTGCTGACAAAATCCATGTTTTTTAAACCAAGCTTTATTTGCTGCTTTATATATGTTGCCAAATCTTGTTTAATTGTCATCATAGTGGAGACAGCTGAAGAGGCCATTTTAGAGAGATCATCCAAGAAGTGATTGTCCTTTTTCATATGCTTTTACCATTTAATCTATAAATACAGTGTATAATGTTTGATCCATCCTATGCAACACATTTCCCCAATATTTCACCAGTAGCATTTAATATTTTTGGCTTTGACATATATTGGTATTCCTTTGCGTATATAATAGGTATCTCTGTGGGGTACTTGCTGCTTAAGCATTTAAACAAAAGAAGTAATGCTTATAGCGAGCAGTCTTTAGATGATTTGTTGTTCTATAGTGTGCTGGGGATAATTTTAGGCAGTAGACTGGGGTATATGTTTTTCTATGATTTTGCTGGCATGGTTTCGAACCCCATGAAGATTTTTATGATAAGAGGTGGAGGCATGTCTTTTCATGGTGGTGTTATTGGTGTTATCATCGCTATTTACTGCGTATGCCGCAAGCATAACTTAAAATTTCTAAAAGCGACCGACCTAATTGTGTGCGTTGCCCCAATAGGCCTTTTTTTGGGTAGGATAGCTAATTTCATTAATATGGAAATGTATGGCAAGGTTACAGATGTTGCTTGGGGTGTGGTATTTCCAAATGCAGGCCCTTATCAAAGGCATCCTACTCAGCTCTATGAAGCATTTGCGGAAGGCGCTTTGCTTTTTGTTATTATGCTATTTTTATTTCCAAGGCTATATAATAAAAGCGGAGTTCTTTCAGGCTTCTTCTTGGTTTATTATGGAATAGTAAGGTTTATAATTGAATTCTTCAAAGATGTAACAGACGGACATGTATTGTTTTTAACCACTGGGCAAGCGCTGTGCTTACCGATGATTTTATTAGGAATTGGAATTATCCGCTCTTCCCATAATTAACGAGCATACTCATCTTCCAAATCATCTCTGCTTTTAGGGTCGATAAAGTACTCTCCCTTAGCGCCATCAGTTTTGGTAAATAGCTTTTCTTGCTGTTGAATAACCAGCATTTGTTTGATGTTTTTTACAATCAGTCTTTCATCATGGTGTATTTCATAGTCAGAAGCGAGCTCTGCAATTTGTCTTGAGTTTAGCTCCTTTAATTGCGTTGGTGTTGCTAAATCATGGCTAGCGAGGAATATAGAGCCTTCCTTGCCCTGAATTTCCATACTCGCTAAACTTACCAATGATTTCGCGAGGCTAGGCACGCTTGTATTATCCATGGCATAAGCTATTAATAGTTTGAGCTCCTTATGGCCAAGCTTCGCCAAAAGAGCC
>JAJTHY010000039.1 GCA_021298045.1 Candidatus Jidaibacter sp. | reverse complement strand
GGATTTTTATGGTTTTTTATCAGGAAAAACTTTTGGTCATTCTTTTTCATTCAATTATTCTGCTTAGCATGGACGCTTGATAATATAGCCTGGCCTCAGGTGATTAGAATGATCATCTCTAACATCGAAGAATATAATGGCCCCAGGGAGCTAATTTGGGATCAAATTTCTGGTGTTGTTATGTTTGGTGCATTGATGTGGATCATCATCGATGTAAGTTTCAGAATCCAAGGTATTTTATCAGCCCGCATATTTCCTAAGTTTGAAGCTGATATCCGTATGACAATGTTTGAGTATGTAAGTTCCCAAACGCATTCTTATTTCTCTAGCAATTACTCTGGATCTCTCTCTAATAAAATTAATGACATGCCTAGAAGCGCCCATAGCATGATGGTATTGGTGATGAGTATGTTCATACCAGTTCTGGTAACCGCAATTATCATGACGCTTATGTTTGCGCAGCTTTACCCTATGTTTGGAGTTGTGATTTTTATATGGATTTGTCTACACCTTGGTATTTGCTTTAAAACATCGGAGAAATGCCAATATCTATCAGATATTCATGCAGAAAGCAGAAGTAAATTAGTTGGTAGAATAGTTGACAGCTTTTCAAATAGCATAGTAATTAGGCTGTTTGCAAGGCGCAACCATGAGGTGGAGCTAGCACAGACATTACAAAGTGAAGAGAAGCAAAAACATAAAGCTGCACTTATGTACATTGAAAAAGTAAAAATCTTGCTTGGGGCAACAGCCTTTTTGTTTGTTGGTGTGTTTATGACTTGGCTTGAGATATATGCTTATAAAATCAATGCCATAAACTTGGGTGACCTAATCTTTATATTTCAAGGCACTGTAAATATTACCATGATAACTTGGTGGGCTGGATTAGAGTTGCCAAGATTCTTTCAAGAAATGGGTGTATGCCAGCAAGCGCTTTCTGTGATGAAGGATCCAATACAAATAGTGGACGCCCCTGATGCCAAGGAACTTAAGGTTAAAAACCCCAGCATTGTTTTTGAAAATGTGAGTTTCAACTATGAGCGAAACAGCAACATATTTGAAAATAAAAGTATAACCATAAACCCTGGTGAAAAAGTTGGCTTAATTGGCTTTTCAGGTAGTGGCAAGACCACTTTTGTAAATCTGATTTTACGGTACTTTGAAGTTTCTGGCGGACGTATTTTAATTGATGGACAAGATATTGCAAAAGTAACGCAAAATAGTTTGAGATCACAAATAGTCATGATTCCTCAGGAGCCTATGTTATTTCATCGCTCACTGATGGATAACATACGTTATGGCAATTTAAATGCGAGTGATGAAGAAGTGGTAGAAGCTGCGCGCAATGCTCACTGCGATGAATTCATCCAAAAGCTGAAAGACAAGTATAACACCACAGCGGGTGAGCGTGGACAGAAAATATCTGGTGGGCAGCGACAAAGAATTGCAATTGCTAGGGCCATGTTAAAAGATGCACCTATTCTAATTATGGATGAAGCGACTTCAGCCCTTGACTCAGTGACCGAGCGCTACATTCAGGAAGCCATAGATAAAATGGCCAAAAACAGAACTACGCTTATTATTGCTCACAGGCTGTCTACACTTGCCAATATGGATAGGATTTTAGTATTTAAGGATGGGCATATTGTGGAAGATGGCTCGCATGCAGAACTATACAAACTTGGTGGCCATTACAAACAGCTTTGGGATATGCAGACAAACGGATTTTTACCTGAGAGCATTAATGAAGAAGATGTTGAAGATGTTAAAGAAGAAGGTTATCCTAACGCTCATATGATTCAATAGAAAATTATTGTGGAACAGTCGTTATTCAAAGAGCCAAATATTGTTGAAGCGCCTTCTGCGTATAGCGTCAGCGAAATTTCTCGTCATCTTAAATCTGTTGTGGAAACCAACTTTAACAACGTGCGTGTGCGCGGTGAAATTTCTGGATTTAAATTTGCTCCATCTGGCCATGTTTATTTCAACTTAAAGGACAGCTCAGCTGTGCTTAAGGCTGTATGCTGGAAAGGTATTGCAAGCGCTCTTACTTTTAAATTAGCCGACGGCTTGGAGATTGTGGCGAGTGGCAAAATTTCTACCTATGAGGGGCAATCTAATTATCAAATAATAATTCAACGTATTGAGCTTGCTGGTGCAGGAGCATTGCTTGCATTATTAGAAAAACGCAAAGCCCAGCTGACTGCAGAAGGGTTATTTGATGTTAGCCGGAAGCGCCCAATTCCATTTTTCCCAAAAGTTATTGGCGTAGTAACGTCGCCAACTGGGGCAGTTATCCGGGATATTCTCCATAGGATAGCAGATAGAATGGGCTTGCATGTATTAGTGTGGCCAGTATTAGTTCAAGGTACTGAAGCAGCAAGCCAGATAACAGCTGCAATTAAAGGCTTTAATAATTTGCCTGAAGGTATAGATAAACCGGATATTATAATTGTAGCGCGTGGTGGAGGGTCCATTGAAGACCTATGGGCTTTTAATGAAGAGATTGTTGTAAGAGCTGCAGCTAATTCTAGTATACCGCTTATATCTGCCGTTGGGCATGAGACGGACACCACGCTTATAGATTTTGCTTCTGATAAGCGCGCGCCCACCCCAACTGCTGCAGCTGAAATGGCAACCCCGGTAAAAGCCGATATTATAACCAACTTAGAAACAAGGGAAAGACGGCTAAACCTTGGTCTTAAGAGCGTGCTTGCAAATTATGAGAATCGCTTAAGCAGAACATCAGGAGCTTTGATTAATTTTAGTCAAAAGTTATCTGAAATTGAGCAAAATATGACTTTGATTGCACATAAACTTGAGCAAAATTTAATCAAATTTACTTTGCATAAGAAAACACAGATAGATAAACTTTCATGTCAGCTTTCGCCTTCTTTAGTTTTATCAGGGATTCGCATTTACGAATCACGACTTTCGCCCTTACAAAGTTCGCTACTTAAGAATATAGTTAACTTATTATTATTTAAACATCAAGGAGTGCAAAGCTTAAGTAGGCTTTTAGAAAGCTTTAATTATAAAAACGTTTTAAAGCGTGGTTTTTCGCTTGCTAAAGATAATGATGGGAAAATTATAGCTTCTAGTGGTCACGCAAAAACTTTGCCAACGTTTAACTTGGAATTTGCTGATGGTGCTATTAATGTTTCAACCGGAGAAGCCCCCAAGCCAAAACGCTCCAAACCAAAACCCCCACCTTTGAATTTAACGCTGTTGTAATGCATAGCTGGATAAGTATATATACACTGTAACTGCTGATCTTGAAAAGAAAGTGGCGATACACGGTTTTTAAAACAACACGCATCCCCTGCCTTGTTGTTCTGGTTGGGCGGTTACTCTGGCAACGTGTTGGCCTGGCTCTAGTGCGAACTTAGCATTTTTTATTTCCGGGCCGGCGCTTGCTTCAAGCTCCTCTACCCATTGCTTCACATTTGGTGCCCAGGAGTAACGAATACCATCAGCATCATAAGATTTAAAATTATATATCTCTCCCTTGAAAAACTCTATAAATGCCCGCTTGCAGGACTCTGCGCAAATACTCGGCTTAGCCGAACCTGTTGGCATTAATTTCGCAATGCTTGCCATCAATGGGAAGATCTTCTCTCCCTTGTTGTTGGCAATTTCAGGATTAGCACCACACCAAAGCATACAACCAACATCAGCCATAAATGCAAACATTTCTCGTTCTTTCTTTGGTGTATCTACCCAATCTTGCCCTTCTATTAGCGGTTGGCGCAACCAATCATCAAATTCGGGGTTAAAGCGAGCGGAAATCAACGTTTTATAAAAAGTAGCACAAGAATGAAGCGCGGTATTGCCCTGATTATCCCTGATGTTAAGGTCTGCGCCCTTAAAGTAAAGCTCTACCATTGCCCATAAACCAGCACGATGGCCAGTGTTGTGGTTTTCCACAATGTGGTGGATTAGGGTTTTCCCGCTCTCGTCTTGGAAGTTGAGGAGGGAGAGTAGCATTGATTGATCATTAACTGTTGCCTCAACTTTTAGCACAGAATCCATAAGCAGTTTGTAATCATGTTCCGCTACAACACCAACTAATATCTTGTTAGCCCTAGTATTTCTGTCGTCTAGCATAGAAACTCCTAAATTGATAAATCACTATTATTGTAGTAATTTTTTGTTAATCTAGCATGTTGCTTTGCTAAAAATCAAGAATTATTTGTTAAATCTCAGCTTAAAATTTTCACGCACCGGTCATTCCTGCGAAGGCAGGAATCTTAATTTAAAACTCATCATTATATAAATCCTTCCAATTTGGATTGAGCTCCGTAATCAATCTTATTTTCCACTCCCTTTTCCACTTTTTAAGTCTTTTTTCACATGCAATAGCTTCTTCAGGGCTGGAAAATTCTTCTACATAAACAAGCTTTTTTACATGGTATTTTTTGGTAAATCCTTCAATAAGCCCCTCTTTATGCTGACTTATTCGCCGCATTATATCATTCGTAACCCCTATGTATAAAACGCCATTTCGCTTAGAGCACAATATGTAAACCCAATATCTTTTCATGCATAATCACCGCAAGATCCCCGCCTGCGCGAGGATGACTAATCGTTTGTCTTTTTATACTTTTTCTACCCGTAAAGCAAAAAATTTGTTCCCTTGGGACAACTATCGTGATGGTATATTATTATTTTTCCTAGACTTGACCACTGCTTCCGCATGGCTACTAGTTTTTGAGGGTAACTCCGTGGCAAAAATGTCACCCAACTCATCAAGCACTTTTTCCCCGACCTTTTCGCTCCCCTTTTCAACCCCAGCTGCTTTTGCAACCTCTTCCACTTTTGCAGCTTTTATGCCGATTATTTTCTCTTCCAAATTCTTGTATTTTTCCATAATCAAATCCTTTGGCATGCCCTGGCATTGTTCCACGAAGGTGGTGATTTCTTTTTTCTGCGCTTCGGATAGCCCATTGCTGACTATTTGTTTATACTCAGCCATGCTTGAACTTTTTGCTGCAGCAGCTTTATCTAACACAGCTTTTTCTATATCTGCCACTAACTGTTTTCTCAATTCCTGATCCTGTGAATTCAACGCGGCGAGTTTGGCTTGTGCGCTTTTAATCTCGGCATTGGCTTGATCAAGTAATCTATCTTTCTGCTCTTGACCCAAGCTTTTGTCATCTTCAATCGCCTTCTTAGCCTCCTGCATTTTCTCCACGGCTGCAATGCACTCCCCAGCTCCTGGTGCAAGAGAAACCCTGTCAACAAGGTTTTCTACCATCTCGCCTCTCTTCTGCTTGGCATCATCAGAAAATGGGTCTTGCATGATCTCATGCATCAACCTATTAAACTCCTCTTCTTTCTTTTTAGCCTCGTCAAGAAGCACAGCATAGCTTTTTGCTGCTTTGTCAAACTGAGCCACTGCTCTCTTGAAGCCCGCAAGTGATTTATTAATTGCTGGGCTAAGCAAGTTAGGCCGCTCGCCTGCTGATGCGGATTTACTTTTTTCTTCTGCTGCAGCTATTAAGCCGTTGATAAAATCAGCCACTCCTGCTGGCAAATTTGGGTCGCTCAGCAGGTTATAGAGCTTCGCTATGCCAGATTCAACAGCTTTCCTGTCAGTTGCTGTATCTATCTCCCCCTTAATGGAAAGAGCCTGCTTTCTAACTAATTCAGCTCTATCTTTCTCTTCCATGCGCTAACCCTGGAATTTTCTATACTACTAGGTATAGAGCAAAAAGGTTAATTTTTGGTTAATAGGAAAGTCTTAAGTTAAGCAGTAGACGACAGGAAATTTGAAAAAGAGCTAGGATCAGCAATTTGAGGACCGCAAGCCTATATCAATAGGGGCGGACGCACAAATTATAGCTAAACCCTTATAAAATGGGTACGAAAATCAAGAATTTTCTCATAAATTTTTGCCTATTTTACGCATGGAATATAGATATATTTCAAAGGCAAAATAGGTGAAAATTTATTGAAAAGGCGCAGCATTAGCGTACCCATTTTATAAGGGTTTAGCTATATACCAGTCAACAAACGCTTGCAACCCGGTTTCTATTGTGGTGTCTGGTGCAAAACCCAGTTCTGATTTAGCTCTTGAGATATCGGCAAAAGTTTTAACTACATCACCTTGCTGCATATCTTTGTAAACTATTGTAGCTTTTATACCTATACACTTTTCTAAGGTTTTAACAAATTGCTCCAATTTTATGGGCTTGTGGTTGCCTAGATTATATATTCTATTATCCACCTGCGAGGAGCTGATACAAGCTATAACTCCATCCACTATATCGTCCACATAGGTGAAGTCTCGCTCCATAGCTCCATGATTAAATAACTCTATCGGCTTACCTTCTAAAATGGATTTAGTAAAAATAAATGGCGCCATATCTGGCCGCCCCCATGGGCCATAAACTGTGAAGAAACGAAGACCTATCATTGGCATTTTAAATAAATTCCAATACGACTCGCTAATTACCTCGCAGGAGCGCTTAGTTGCAGCATACAAAGAAGCTGGAGAATCAACTGGATCGCTCTCACTGTAAGGCACTTTTGTATTATTACCGTAAACCGAGCTAGAGCTAGCATAGATTAGGCGTTCAAAGCTGGGAAGATTTCTGCATACTTCTAAAACCGACAGGTGCCCATTAACGTTGCTTTTGCTATAGGCAAACGGATCGGTTAAAGAATAACGAACACCAGGCTGGGCAGCTAAATGTATGATGATTTGTACATTATTATTCCGCGCAAACTCAAGTAGCTTGCTGGTTTCATTAATGTCCAGTTTGAGAAATTCAAAATTCGGGCTCTCTAGTAGTTTAAGCCTTGCAAGCTTAAGTTTAGGGTCGTAGTAATCGCCAATGGAGTCCACACCAAAAACACGATGGCCCTGAAGCAGTAACTTGTTAGCTGTGTGAAAACCTATGAATCCGGCTACGCCGGTTATGAGAACATTCATGAAAATTCCAAAATAAAAATGGCTGGGGTGGCAGGATTCGAACCTGCGGATGACGACACCAAAAACCGTTGCCTTACCACTTGGCGACACCCCACTTTGGAAAAACGTGCACTCAATATACCTTTTTTACCGCTGTTTGCAACAACAAAAATTTATCATCTTTATTTTTAAAGCAAAGCAATCTAAAGGTTAGCGAGAAGCTTCAAGATTTTGGTCTTCCTTGAGTAGAGATTTATATCCATCGCTTAAGTATTCAGTCAAAGCTGGTGAAAATTCACCCATAACCTTATTATAAACTTCTTCTTGTTGCTCACGACTCGCAACTTCAGAGATTTTCGATGCTATATCAAAGCTCTTTTTCTCCAATACATTTAAAAAAGCTCTTTCCGAAAACAGGCAGGAAACAAACGCCTTTATCTCTTCTATTATTTTGCCAACGCGATAATTAAATTCATTTTCAGTAATTTCGCTAACACTAGCTAGCTGTTTGTAAAATCGATATCTATGGCATTGTATATCTAAGAATCCGAACAGCAGAGCATTCCTGTCGTAATTGGGTCTAGGTGTTTCTTCATCAACAAGCTCAAACTCCTTGATTTGCGTGTTTATGTCTTCAACCTCAACAATCTCTTGAACTTCCTCTACATTAGAAAGGTCAAGTGAAGCGGCTTCGGCAACCAGGTCCAACCATGTTTGCGCCTTCGCAGGATCTCCAATTTTGCTTAAATAAGCCTCTTCCAAGCCGAGTTTGAGAGAAGCAATGTCCGATCCCTTTTCTAATTCAGATACAACGCTTGCGACAAAAAGCGCTGATGCCAAACCACAATTATTATCGTATTGAACATTTTGCGGGAAGATGTATGAATCATTTATATTTACAAAAAGATTTGTCTCTCTGATAAACGCAACCAACTGCCTTTTGAACTCATCAGACATAGAACTTTGATTTGAGTCAAACCCAAGTATATGTAAGGTTCCGCCATCTCTAACGAGCCCAATAGTTGCCCAGTGTCCATTATTAGAGCAAGTTAAAAATGCAGGTTTACGCTCCATTACTCCATTGAGCGCTTCTAAAGTTGCTTTTAAATTTCTTGGGGATAGCAAATAATTATCATTTTGAATGTCTTCCTGGCGGAGTGATATATTATTGATGACAGCCCTAGATGGCATCTCTGAAATACCTTTACCAGAGTATTGAGCAGCCAGAGAAAATGCGGTAAATGATACAGCATTTTCAGTAAGCATGTAAGACACTTCGTAACCATTTCCATAGCTGCGCGCATCCGAGATGGCTTCAATGTCTGGTTCATATTTGAAATTTGAAAGGGTTTGGGGTGTGTAAATACCTCGACTTATTATATGCTCTTCCAACATTTCTTTGGAGGAAATTTGGTTAAAAGCAACTCGTTCCGAGAGAAAAGCTATAACCCATTCAGAAAGGGATTCTTCTTCACGACATAAATAACGTATAGCACTTGGTAAATGCTCCTTAGGAAGTAATCTGAAAAAGTTTGAAGATTCTTTCTCAAGATATTTATCACTGCTATCAAACTCCCATGTATTCGTGGAGTTGTCATACGTATAGTTTAGCTCTTCAAAAGCCTGAGGTGAAAAGTACTCTCTCATGGCTTCTAATAAATCAACCACATTGTTTTCATCATTGGTAAATAGGTCATAAAACGAAATATTGCCTGAATTCAACAATTCTAACATATCTTGGCTTTTCACGGTAAATCACCATTATAATTTTAAACACCTGCATTATAGCACAGATATGTTAAAAAGCACAACAATAAGAAATTTTTTCAACAACAACTTCCGCGCGCCTTAATTTTAAATTATAAACGCTAAACAACTAATATTGCAAAGGTACAATATGCCAACAAAAAGAAACTTAGATAACTATATAGAGCAAAAAGTCCAAAGAGAGCTGGACCGAAATATCCTAAATGTTATAGAGCGCAAAATAAGCAAAGCAAAAATCAATACCCTTATCAACAACTGGTCGAGCCAAGCTCAGCATAAAGCAATACGCAATTTTGGCAAAGAGCTGCTTGCAGGTGATAAAGCTAATGCCTTTGGCTCTACTAGCTCACAACTTAGTAATTTATTTTTAACACAGATTCAGCGGATACTAACTTAAAGCAAAATATGTAAATTTCAAAATTTAATATTTATTTTCTTGAATATTGCTTTTTTATTGCTTTAATATCTAAATATATAACAAACTTGTAATGGTTGATATGTCCAAATTATTTGAAATAAATTCCGAAAATATTTTCGATCCTAATGTTCCAGAGCAAACAGAAGGTTACCGAAGGATTTGGGCAGCTGTTATATGGCAAGCCTTCATTGATGCTAAATGCAATTCAAAAAAACCACACGTACGTAGTGAAAAAATTAAGGCGATAAAATGGTTAGTTTTCGGAGGCAAAGGAGGGCGTAAGATAAAGTGTGTAAGTAAAAATTTATCATATTTTACACCTACCTGGAAAAAATACGAAAAATTGGTTTAGAGCCAGTGCCCAGTCCTTAATAGGCATTGTCCACTTTTTCTTAGCATTTTGCAAGGCTAAAAATACAATTTTGTATACAGCATCATCATTAGGAAAGGAACCTTTGGTTTTTATGACTTTTCGTACCTGGCGGTTGCTGGCTTCAATTATATTAGTGGTGTAAATAGCCTTTTTTATAAACTCGGGATATTGCAAGAAAGGGGTAATTTCCTGCCAATGCCTAGACCAGGACTCTGCTATCATTGGATATTTAGCATCCCACTTATCAGCAAAGTCAAGTAGCGCCGCCGATGCTTGCTCTTCATTTACTGCTGTGTAAATCTTCTTTAAATCAGCGATAACTGCCTTAAGATCTTTATAGGATACGAATTTTGCACTGTTGCGTATCATATGCACTATACACAGCTGTACAGTGGTTTTAGGAAAGACGGCATTGATAGCCTCAGGAAAACCAGTCAACCCATCACAACAGGCTATAAATATATCACTTACTCCTCTATTCTTTAGTTCATTCAGCACCGATAGCCAGAATTTTGCCCCTTCATTATTAGCTAGCCATAGCCCCAAAATGTCTTTGTTACCATTCATATCTATGCCCATTGCTATATATAAGCTTTTGTTGATGACTTGCTTACCATCTTTTACTTTGATTACCATAGCATCAAGATATAGAATCGGATAAACTGCATCAAGCGGTCTATGTTGCCAGGTTCTAACCTCATCCATTACAGCGTCTGTGGCATTGGCAATAAGTTCATGACTCACTTCTATACCATACATTTCCTGGAGGTGCGATTGTATATCTCGAGTGCTCATCCCCAGCCCATACATTGATATTATTTTTTCATCAAATCCCTTGAAGCTGCGTTGCCGCTTAGGGATTAAAAGTGGTTCAAAG
>JAJTHY010000042.1 GCA_021298045.1 Candidatus Jidaibacter sp. | reverse complement strand
TACAAAAAAGGCACGGTTTTTGCTTTAATTGTCATTCCGCACTTGTTGCGGAATCTTAAGATCCCAAGCAATAGCGAGGATGACTAAGAGATGGAGATCTGTTGTATTTTTCATAGCTATTTTATAAGGGTTTAGCTATATCCAATGGCACTTATCTCGAAATCCATAAGATTTATGCGCAAATAACATCATTTTCTTATGGATTTCTTCAATCATTTTATACCTCAAGCCCTTACATTATCATCGTTATAGCTCTTTTGACCGAAAGATAAAAAAGTCTTCAATATATTCATATTAAAGCACTTTTTTCTCTTCCCAAAATTTTCCAATACAAGCGCATCTGTCCATTTTAGAACGGGTTTTGCTCTAAAAGCAAGGTATTTGCTTATGTGTAGCGATGGTATTGGTGAGTATGAGGTTTGATGTAAAAAAGGTGATTGATATATACCAATCACCTTTTTTATAATTTATAGCTTACTAAAATTTTACAGCAATATTAGGCAACTTCTTATTTAAAGAATCAAGTACTGAGGCTGTGATATCCAAAGAATCATCACTATAAAGAGCTTGCATTTTAGGCAATACAGCTGTTGCATGATTTTTGATGGCTTCCTCTTTTACTATGTCAGTCAAAACTTTTTCAAACTGTTGCATAGCATCTGTGTAAGCTTTATCTAAAGTACCTCTACTTTCTTGTACTTTCTTTTGTGCCTCTCCAAATTCTTTAGCCAAGTCATTATTTTTTTGCTCAAAAACTTCTTTTGTTAAAACAGTTTTTTGCTTTTCTAAATCCTCATATTTCTTTTTAAAATATGCTTCTTTATTGGTGGAGTCTTTTTTGAATTCTTCTGCTTTTCTATCCAATTGTTCTCTGACTTTTACTAAAGCTGTAGATTTCTCAAGTATAACTTGGGTATCAACAAAAACCATAGCTTTATCATCTGCAGCTAAGGCTTGTGAAACCACAGAGCTCATTAATAAAGCTGAGATTGCTAAACCAGCTAATTTATTTTTTATATTTAAAGACATTCAATTTCTCCGTTAAAAATTAGTTCCAAAATCTATGTTGAATCTCTTTTGGTCATCAAAAGGTTTCTTCATGTAAGGCGCAGCGTAACTTATAGTAATTGTACCAAGGGTTGATTTCCAAATCAAGCTCATACCTGCAGAAGCTCTTAAACTTTTTGTGTTGTAGATATTGGAATATTTGAAAGATTTATTATCCAAACCATACATCGATCCAATATCATGAAACACAGAAGCTTTAAGCCCTACTTCATTTGGAAGCCCTACTGGGAATATAAGCTCGGTAGTTGCGGTATAATAAGTATCTCCACCTAAAGCATCCTTGGTTTTCTTATCCCTAGGGCCTATGCCAGCCATGTCGAAGCCACGTATATAATCTGGCCCAATGAAGAAGCGGTCATTTAGGTTAATTTCGTCACTATTGCCATATCTCAATATATGACCCGCCCTACCTATAGCTTTAAATATCACGTCGCGTTTATAAATTGGATAGAAAAAGACCGCTGTACCTCTGTTAGAAAAATATTTAGAATATTTTTTCTTGCGCCAACCAAGCCCAGCTATATCTTGCTCTAACTTCAGTAAATGTCCTTCGGTTGGGTCAGCTCTGTTATCTAATTTGTCATAAGCTAGAGTATGCCCAAATAAAGATACTACATGTGTGCCTTCCTGCTCCTTAATATATATGGAGGCATCCTTCTCAACATCGCTTACTCGCTCGCGCTTGAGTGAGTATCTGAGGCCATGTGACAAATGTTCTGTAATGTCATACCCCATACGTAACGCAAAGCCTACATTCTTGCTTCTAAAGGAGCTAGTGGATTTAAAGTCTCTGTTATTAGAAAAAATATCAACTCCAGCAGCTAGTTCTTTATCCATAAAAAATGGCTCAGTAAAACTAAAAGTTGCCCCACGTTCTTTTTGGGCAAGGGTGGTCGCAAGTTGAACTTGTTGACCTTTTCCTAAAAAGTTGTTTTCACTTAAAGTTATTTGTCCTAAAATTCCAGTCTCTGTATTGTAACCCCCAGCGAAGTTAATGGAGCCAGTTGAAGTTTCCTCAACCTCAACGTCGATATCCATTTTATCATTTTCATCTGTTTTCTTATTTTTAAATTCTAACTTGCTGAAATAGCTTAAGTTATCAATACGTTGCTTAGACCTTTGTACCTTAGTAATATTATATGGATCTCCTTCTAATATACGCATTTCTCTACGTATTACTTTATCTAAGGTGCGAGTATTATTTTTGATATTAATTTTGCGTATGTAAACCTTATAACTCTCTCTAATTATGAAATCAACAGTAGCTATTTTTTCTTGAGGATTGGTTGTAATTCTCGGGTCAATCTCAACAAAAGGGTAGCCATGCTCCCCTAGATAATTTGTAATTGTATCAACAGATTCATCGATGTTTTCTTTATTAAATCTATGCCCTTCTTTAATCGTCACCAGTTTTTTCAGTACATCACCGTCAAAACCCTTTATCTGGCTACTGATATTGAAGGTGCCAAAATTGTAGTCGTCTCCCTCGTGGATTACAAAAGTAATTAAAAATCCGTCTCTGTTTAAAGAAAGCTCGGCAGTAGTAGAGGTTATTTTAAAATCAGCATAGCCTCGGTTCATATAAAACCGGCGCAACATTTCTTTATCGTATTCTAATTTGTCTGGGTCATAAACATCTGCATTGGAGAAAAATCTGTAAAACCTATATTCCTTTGATGCAATAGCTTGCGATAAGTCGGAGTCAGAAAAATTCTTGTTTCCAGCAAAGTTAATCTTTCTGATAACAGCTTCTCTGCCTTCATTTATCTCGTAGACTAAATTCACTCGGTTTTGATCTAACTTAATAAGTTTAGGTTCTATATAAGCTGAATATCTACCAGTTTTTTGGTATAAACTAGTAATCCTGTTTAAATCTGCTTGAAGCTTATAAGGTGAAAATACGCTATTTGCGCGCATACTAATTTCTTGTAGAAGCTCAGACTCTTCTATTTTCCTATTGCCATCAAAACCAATTTTATTTATCAAAGGGTTTTCAGTCACCCGCACTATTAGATCGCCACCCTCTTCCGAAATTCGCACATCAGAGAAAAAACCAGTTTCAAATAAATGCTTGATTGAGCTATCTATTTTAGCATTTGTTGCCTCTTCTCCTTCAATAACATCGAGATAAGCAAAAATGGTTTCCTTACTAATACGTTGATTACCTTCATATTTTATGCGCTTAATTTTTGGCTCAACAGCACAAACAGAAAAACTAACTGAAATAGTTAGTATTAAGGCCAGCAAACTGCTTTTAATTTTTTTCATTTAAACAGACTATTAAAACTTAGACAAAGTAATACATCAATTAAACCCAAGTTTCAAACCATTTTCCTAGCATACTTGTATCTGCGCAAATTTATGGTAAGATATGTTCATCTATTTAAGGAGTTTCGCTGATGTTTAAAAAAGGCTGTTTATTGACTATATGCGTTGTTTTAACCTCTTGCTCGGGTGGCAGTAATTATGTTCCGTCCAGCGATGATTCCAGCTACCCAAAAACAAGGGAAGAAAGGCAGGTGGAGGAGATGGGTAAGCTAACAGGTGAGGGGGGATTAACGATTTTTGGCGGCAAAAGTAGCTCGTCAAAAGCGACGCATGCTATAAATGTTAATAGCTATTTATGGCGTGCTTCACTTGATACTGTACATAAAATGCCTGTGCTTTCGGCGGATCCTTTTGGAGGTTCAATAATAACTGACTGGCACAAGCTTAATAGTGAGTCTAAGGAGCGGTATAAGTTAAACATATACATAGTAGGGCATGAGTTGAGGTCAGATGCAATAAGGGTTTCTGCTTTCAAGCAAACTCTTGACAAAAATGGAAATTGGGGTGATATCATTGGCAATGACGCGCTTGCTACGGAAATAGAGAATAAAATTTTATTAAAAGCAAGGACAATAAAGTATAAATCTGGCAGGTAGCTATTGTTTAATATTAAAAAATCCGCTTTCTTTTTCGTAGTCATAATTTTGGCGGTTGTTACTTTTTTATATTCTATTTCCAATATGCTGACGCCGTTTTTCACAGCCATGTTATTGGCATATTTTTGCTCACCACTGGTGGATAAACTTCGCGCTCTTGGGATTAGTAGAGATATTTCTAGTGTGATTGTTCTTGTTGGCGTATTGATTTTTTTGATTTTCTTTTGTGTAGTGGCGCTACCGCTTTTTTATGAGCAAATTGTCTGGATCTCTCATGCAGCTGCGAACCATAAAGAAGATTTGAACATGCTCATTTCTTCATTAAAACATAATCAGTATTTAAACTCTAGCATTGTGGCAAGCATACAAAATTCTTTTACAGAAATAAGCTCGAGTATATTTAACGTATCAACTAGTGTTATTTTAAAAATTTTACAATCCAGTATAGCGGCGATGAATATAGTTATGATTTTATTCATAACTCCAGTTGCATTCTGCTACTTCCTCGCTAATTGGCATCACATTGTTGACACAGTTGATTCGTTGATACCAAGGAAGGCATATGGTGAATACAGCTATCTAAAAACTGAGATTGATGCAGCGCTTTCAAATTATGTTCGTGGTCAATTTTTTGTTTGCTCTATAATGGGTGTATTTTATGCTGCTGCATTATCATTAGTGGGCGTTAAGTCATGGTTAGCACTTGGATTTATATCAGGATTATTAACCTTTATTCCATATGTGGGAACATTTTTTAGTATAGCTTTGAGCGTACTTGTGGTTGCTGTGCAATTTTTAACAATTGCTCCGGTATTGATAGTTTTGTTTATATACGGGGTTGGGCAGCTTATAGAGTCATATATAGTAACACCAAAATTTTTAGGAGAGTCACTTGAATTGAACCCTATGTGGATTATTTTTGGGCTGTTGGCTGGTAATGCTGTGTTAGGATTTGTTGGGATGCTAATAGCTTTACCGTTGACAGCAACGATTGCTGTGATTATAAAATACCTCGTTAAACATTATAAAAATAGTTCAATTTACAATTAGGAAAATATGACACAAGTTTTCGGAGTGGCAGGTGATTTGCTTAAACAATATATAGCAAAAATTGAAAGGCTAGAGCAAGAAAAAACAGATGTTCTTACTACAATTCGTGAGACCTACGCGGATATTAAGTCTAATGGATTAGAGCCTAAAATTATTCGTAGAATTCTAAAAGAAAGAAAAATGGATAAAAACGATTTAGATGAAGAAGAGACCCTGCTTGCTATGTATAAGCGTGCTCTAGGAATGCTTCCAGAGCTTGACGGACAATAAGTTTTGTATGCATGATGCATGCCTAATTTTTGAGTTTTGTGTTAGGCATTGCTTCTATCTATTATGCTGATTTTATTACACTTTTGTCTTTGGCTATAGTATTTTTTATAAAATTGCATAATAGACCTCTTCGGAAACTCGCTTCTGGTAGCAAAGTGCAAGGAGCCCACGGAACGGAAGACCGGAGTGTATTCAATATACATGAGGATTTGAGTACCGGAGCGACAACGCAATTTGCAGCAGAAGTAGAGTTTCCGAAGAGGTCTAATATAAAATCTATG
>JAJTHY010000029.1 GCA_021298045.1 Candidatus Jidaibacter sp. | reverse complement strand
TACAAAAAAGGCACGGTTTTTGCTTTAATTGTCATTCCGCACTTGTTGCGGAATCTTAAGATCCCAAGCAATAGCGAGGATGACTAAGAGGTGGAGATTTGTTGTATTTTTCATAGCCATTTTATAAGGGTTTAGCTATATCATGTTCCCGCCAACATTTTTTGTTTGCAAAAACAAGCTTACCTTTTCTTATTGACTTGAATAGTCCGCCTTCACTGTACGCTTACGGAATACCTATATTTTTAATATTTACAGCGAGAAAAATTGCTGTGAAGTAGCATGGACAGCAATAGCAATAAAGTCATTCCCAAACTTGGATTCTGCAGATGAAGCTGATATCAGATATTTATTCAAGTCTTCACACTCTTGAGCTAGTAAATTTTCATTATACTTTTTCGCATTTGATGAGATGCCATTTATAGAACTAATTGAACGACTAACGATCTGTTTACCTCCATCGTAATAGCACTCATTTGGATAAAGCTTCTCATCCCTGAAAATGAAGAATTCTTTTAATGACGCTCTCAGTGAAGAAGTAGCCTTAAAAAAAACGCCAAAGAAAGTACCACCAATTGCTTTGTACGTACCCTCAGAAACTGTAGATAATCTTACTATATCTCTCATGCGATTCTCCAAAGCACCTACATCATCTACGGATTCTGGCTTCGCTTCGAGTAACCTCAGGATTATCATTAAAATATCTTTATTCAGATTGGAAAAATTAATTTCTTGCGCTTCCTTCATGAAAAACAAACTTAATATTATTATGCATGCGGATTTATACAAAAAAAATCCTTAAAAAGCAAGTTTTTTATCATTCTATTCTTCTTTTCTGGTATTACGCAGTATGCCCTCTATCTTCGCACCATCATCAAAGGATTTGTCATATACAAATCTAATTTCTGGAGTGCATCTCAAATCCAAGTTCTTGCCTATAATATGCCTAACCTCTGGCGCCATATTATTAAGAAATTTCACCAGCTCATTTTCATCAACTTTATTTATGGATGAAACAAATGCAGTAGCCATTCTTAAATCTGGACTAATTCTAACTTCAGAAACGGTAACAAACATATTTTCAAATATCGGTAGCGAGAGATCATTCCGTACAAAAATTTCCGAAATTATGTGCTTAATAGATTCAGAAACCCTTAATTGCCTTTGAGTAGGTGCTTTGTTATATCTGTAAACCATTTATTACAAGGTCCTCACCTGCTCGGTAGTTTCATAAATCTCGATCTTATCACCAACCTTGATGTCTTCATAATTTTCAAATGAAAGCCCACACTCAAATCCAACACCAACTTCTTTGATATCTTCCTTGAAGCGTTTAAGAGCCTTCAATTTACCATCATAAACCACCACGTTATCCCTTATAATTCTAGCGCTTGCGGCACGTCGCACATGCCCTTCGGTTACATAACAACCAGCAACTTTACCAAACTTGGTTAAATTAAACACATCTCTAATCTCAACATAACCAATTATGGTTTCTTTCACGATAGGTGAAAGCATTCCACCCATTGCGGCTTTGATATCATCAACAAGATTATAAATGATTGAATAATATCTAAGATCAACCCCATTAGTGCGCGCCATTTCACGAGCTTGCTGATTAGCCCTTACGTTAAAGCCCATAATTATAGCATTAGAAGCCGTAGCCAAAGTTACGTCGGACTCAGTAATTCCACCCACTGCGTTATGCAACACTTTTACAGAAACCTCTTCTGTTCCAAGCTTCTGCAAGCTATTTACAATTGCTTCTACAGAACCTTGAACGTCACCTTTTATTATAACCGGTAGCTCTTTAATACCATTTTCATTAGCACGCTTAAACATAATATCTAGTGATGCTGGCTTGCTAGCTGCATGCTTCTTCTGTTTTTCGCGTTGCATACGTAATGCAGCAAGATCCCTAGCAGTTTTTTCGTTAGGAACAACGGTAAATTCATCACCAGCTACCGGGGCTTGCTCTAAACCTAAAATTTCAATAGGGGTAGATGGGCCAGCAGATTGAATATTTTTAGCTTTATCATTTATCAGCGCCCTAATTTTACCCCAAGAAGTGCCCGCAACCACAATATCGCCAACTTTTATTGTACCCTTTTGCACAAGGAGTGTTGCAATTGGCCCTCTACCTTTATCTACCTTTGCTTCAATAACTGCACCTTCTGCAAGTCTATTTGGATTAGCTTTGAAAGACAGCATCTCCGCTTGTAACAGAATTAATTCCTCCAACTTATCTAAGTTTATTTTCTGTTTTGCTGATACTTCAACTACTATAGCATCACCACCCATTTCTTCTGGAACAATTCCATGTTGGAGTAATTCTTGCTTAACTCTATCTGGGTTTGCTTCTGGCTTATCAATTTTGTTAATTGCTACAATAATCGGCACTTGAGCAGCCTTAGCGTGACTTATAGCCTCAATCGTTTGTTGCATTATTCCATCATCTGCTGCAACCACCAGCACCACGATATCCGTTACTTTAGCGCCCCTCATCCTCATGGCTGTAAATGCCTCGTGGCCAGGAGTATCTAAAAATGTTATCATCGCACCATTTTCCAAATGCACCTGATAAGCACCAATATGCTGGGTAATTCCACCAGCTTCTCCAGCTGCCACATCAGTATTACGCAATGCATCTAAAAGAGAAGTTTTACCATGGTCAACGTGCCCCATTATAGTAACAACAGGAGCTCTTGGTAATTCATCCCCTTCCAAATCTTCAACTTTTTGCATCAACGCTGCTTCTAGCTCTGTTTCTGTCACACGCTTAATTTTATGACCAAATTCCGAAATCACTAATTCAGCTGTATCAGCATCAATAGATTGATTCATGGTTACTATCATCCCAAGCTTCATCAAAGCTTTGATAACGTCAGATGTTTTTTCTGCCATCCTGTTTGCAAGCTCTTGAACCACGATGAAGTCAGGTATCATCACTTCCCTAATAATTTTCTCTGTAGGGCGAGAATCCCCCATCATCTTACGCTTAGCTTTTTCACGGGCACGCCTAATAGAAGCTAAACTTCTGCGCCTTCCAGCTACTCCTTCCTCAGAGTCCATCATCATCACTTGAGCTACAGATATCTTCTTAGGTCCCTTGCGATCTTCCTCTTTTCTTGCTACTGCTGCAGCTTTAGCATCATCTTCAAAATCTGAAGAGGGTTTACGGACTAATGCATCCGTTGCTGTTTTGAGAGAAGGAGCCTTATGAGGTTTAGTAGGCACAACAACTTCAGGAATCTTTTCTTCTTCAGGCTGACGAACCGGGCGATATATCTCATCCAAATTCTTAACCTTATTCTTTCTTAACAAATCGTCTAAGTTGATCCTTTTTATGGCAGGCTTCGCAACTTCTGGCGCAGGGGCGCTAGGCTTGATAACCTGAACAGTACTTTCTGCTACTACAACTTCTGGCTCTTTCTCCTCTTTGATCTCTTCTTGTTTGACTTCCTCTTGCACTATAACAGTTGCTTTAGTATCTAGCTCAACGCGTTGTGAGATTTTTTTAGCCTGCTCTTTTTTTGCTATTTCAGAACTTTTTAGTGCCAAAATACGTTTATCTTGCTCTTCAGAAGTTAAGCCTCCAGCATTTTTCAAAGCAGAAGCTGGGCGAGAAGCAGATCTAGCCTGCTTGGTAACCACAACAACTCTACCTTTGGAACTAGGCGAAGTACTTTTAACAGCACCTTGCTTAATGCCAAGCTTATCACCAAGCTTAAGACCAAGCTTATTTGAAGTTAAGGTTAGAGTTTTTTTATCATTCTGTTCGGTCACTTAAGTTACCTCGTCCCAATTTATCGGTATAATATAGCACATTTATTTAACAGCAATAGTATCTATTTACCGTCGCTGAAATACACTTTATCTCGTGCAGCCATTATAACTGAATCTATAAGTTTGTGATCTATGTTTTTAGCAGAAATTTTCTCAAGAAGCTCATCACGAGATAAATCAGCCAAATCTTGAATAGTGTTAATTTCAGCAGCATGCAATTTTGTTGCGAGCTCTTCGGTCATATTAGGAATATCCAACATAGCTTGATTTAATTCAACAGAAACTCTAGCAGCCTGAGATTGATTAATATCAGCATCGTCATGAGTCAATGAGTAATCCTTCGCACGGCTTATCAACTCCTGCGCAATCGCTTCGTCAAGCCCTTCAACAGACGCGATGTCTGAAACAGCTGCATCTGCAATAGACTGAATGCTGTTATATCCTTCAGAAGCTAACAATTGAGCCAATATTTCTTCAACATCAAGCGCTTCCATAAACTTCTGCGTTACAGCACTGAATTCTTCCACTCTACGTTTAGATTCAGCTTCTTCTGTCAATACATCAATATCCCAACCTATTAACATAGATGCCAACCTAACGTTCTGACCCCTCCTACCAATAGCTATGCTTAATTGCTCATCTGGCACTACTACTTCAATTCGATTGTTATCTTCATCAATAATAACCTTGCTTACCTCTGCTGGAGCTAAAGCATTCACGATTGTAGTAGCCGGATCATTAGACCATTCTATGATATCTATTTTCTCTCCATTAAGCTCTGTAATAACAGCTTGAACCCTAGATCCACGCATACCAACACATGAACCAACCGGGTCAATAGATTGGTCATGAGTATAAACTGCAACTTTTGCACGAGCACCAGGATCGCGCGCAATTGATTTAATCTCAATAATACGGTCATAAATTTCTGGAACTTCCTGCGCAAACAGCTCAGATAAAAATTCGTTATGAGTACGAGAAAGTAATATTTGCGGACCCTTGCTTTCTTTATTAACTTCGTAAACTAACGCCCTTATTCTATCACCTTGCTTGATTCTATTTTTCTCATCACGAATCAAAAATTCATTTCTAATCACTGCTTCTGCGCTGCCAATTTTAAGAAGCACACCACTGTGTTCAACTTTTTCCACCACGCCACTAACAATTTTACCAACGCGATCTTTAAACTCTTCATAGTTTTTGTCTCGCTCAATTTCTTTAACACGATACATAATGACCTGTTTAGCAGATTGAGCCGCCACACGACCCAAATCAATTGCAGGAAGTTGCTCGGAGATTATATCTCCTTCAGCTGCGTCTGCCTTCTTATGCTTAGCTTCAGACATTCTTATCACGTTAACTTCTTGTTTCCGTGCAGATTTTTCATCATGATCATGCCCATGCTCATTTTCTTCTTCTACCGGAGGAAGATAATCATCTGCCACAACTAACATTTCGCGGAATATCTTTACTTCGCCAGTTCTACGATCAATCTCCGCACGTATGGTGCTTTCATGGCCATACTTACGCCTTGCTGCAACCCTTATAGCTTCTTCAAGGGCCTCTATCACCGCATCTTTTGGAATATTTTTTTCACGAGCAACAGCTTCTGCAATTAAAATTATTTCTGCGCTACCGAAATTCTGACTCATAATCCATTATCTCCATTTTTAGTATTGCTAGCAAAATAGTCTAGATAAGCTTCAAATATGTTATCAAATCTTATTTCGCTTGGTTTATTTCCTGCGTTTGAATCTGAAAGTGCTAAAGTTACCATTCCATCTTCAAAATTTAATATACGACCCGCAAATCTTTTTTGTCCATTAAGAGGAATCTTTGTGACTATTTTCACAACATTTCCAATATTCTCCACTAGATCTTTTTCTCTAGTAAGTGGCCTATTTAAGCCTGCGGAGCTCATTTCCAAGTTGTATTCAGCATCAATTGGGTTTTCAACATCCAAAATAACAGAAATGTGTCTACTTGCAGTTTCACAATCCTCTAACTTTAAATTAGCTTTGTCTGAGCGCTCAATCATGAACTGCAAAGTTTTTCCGCCACCAGTGTGGGAAAGTTTAATGCGAACAACTTCATAACCCAAAGCTTCCAAAGGTTTTTCTACAATTTCATATATCTTAGCTTCAAGCTGCGTTTGATAAATCATACCATTCTAATTCTAAGTAATACCACATTCCAAAATAAAAGGCGGACGAACGCCCACCTCTGGTTAAGCTTTTTACAGCATACACACCATATAGTCAAGCATTATTTTTGGAAGATGGCCATCCAAAGCAGGGCGACCGCATTAAAAATTTTCATATCGTATCTGAATTATGAATAAGGCGTCGTCAAAAAATGGTTAATTAGCATAATGAGTGTCATTGCAGGACCACTACCCTTTTTGTCATCCTCGCGTAGGCGGGGATCCAG
>JAJTHY010000137.1 GCA_021298045.1 Candidatus Jidaibacter sp. | reverse complement strand
CCACTAATATAATTGAAGCCAGCAACCGCCAGGTACGAAAAGTCATAAAAACCAAAGGTTCCTTTCCTAATGATGATGCTGTATACAAAATTGTATTTTTAGCCTTGCAAAATGCTAAGAAAAAGTGGACAATGCCCATTAAGGACTGGGCACTGGCTCTAAACCAATTTTTCGTATTTTTTCCAGGTAGGTGTAAAATATGATAAATTTTTACTTACACACTTTATCTTACGCCCTCCATCTAAAAAAATTAAGCTATTTATATCATTTGCGAGCTTCGACATGTTAATAAAAGCTTGATGTATATTAGGATTAAATCCATTATGAAAAATGGTTTTACTAATTATAAAATTTCGATGTTTCTCTAAATAATGCCAATATTCAATTTTTTTTTCTATTAGTATATTTTCATTATCGAGAGCACTCTCTTTAATATGTGAAAATTCCAAAAAGCTTTGATTAGAGGATATCAAGAACTTTATGAACAAATCATTATGATGTTGCTCTTGGCTTTGATAACCGAAATCCGTTACTTTACGCCTTTTTTCAGGAGGGCCATTTGCTTCTTCCAATAAGCTTGGCATTTCCTCCAATGAGGTGTCGCTGTCAGAGAGATATATTTGATGAGAATCACCTCCATCTATCAAAGAATAATCAAACGGGGCTTCAAAAGGTCTTTTCATATAGTATCAACATTAACTTTAATTTACTGTTAATGGTTTGATTAATAATATCAAGTCCTAAATATCATGTCTGATAATCACATTCTATCGGCAGCTGTTATGCCAAGTACTTTAAGGGCAGATTTAATAGTGTTTCTAACCATTTCTACTAACACCAACCGTGCTGCGCTAAGTTTTTGATTATCTGGAATGATAAAGCGTAAATCTTCATCATCATTGCCTTTTGTCCAAAGAGAGTGGAATTCTGTAGCCAATTCAATGGCGTAATAGATTATTCTATGAGGTTCATGATGCAATGCAGCTTGCTCCACTATTTTAGGAAATAAAGCGACTTTGCGGATAAGATCGCTATCAGATTCTGTTATCAACAAATCAATCTCACTAAGGTCTGGCTTAAATCCGAGCTCACTTTCTGCATTTCTTAAAACCGAGGAACATCTAGCATGGGCATACTGCACATAAAAGACGGGGTTATCTTTAGTCTTCTCCTTAACTTTATCAAAGTCAAAGTCGATAATTGTATCATTTTTGCGGCTTAAAAGTACGAACCTAAGTGCATCAATTCCAACTTCATCAACAACATCCGCTGCAGTAATAAAGTTGCCAGACCTCTTAGACATCTTAAATGGCACGCCACCTTTAAACAAATTTACCATCTGTGTAATTGGTACATCAATAGATGACTCGCCATTGCTCAATGATTTCGCAACCGCTTTCAAACGCTTAACGAATCCTGTATGATCTGCTCCAAGTACCATGATAACATCTTTAAATCCACGCTCAATGCGCTGCAAAGCCAAACCAAAATCACCTGCAAAATATGTATAGGAGCCGTCTGATCTCTGCACCGCGCGATCTAAATCATCACCAAAATCAGTTGACCTAAATATAAGTTGCTCTTTAGCCTCCCAATCTTCATTAACCAAGCCCTTGGGAGCCTCTAGCTTACCTACATATAACAACTCTTTTTCCTTTAAAAGGTCTATGGCCTTCTTTATGTATCCTTTTTTATGAAGATCATTTAACTCGGAAACAAATGAATCATGCTCCACACCCAACACCTTTAAATCGGTGCGTATTATATTCATTATTTTATTGACTGCAATCGCACTAAGTTCTTCATAAATATCATCAAAATCTTTATTTAAAAAACTGTCTTCATGCTCAAGCTTAACCTCTTTAGCTACATCAATAAGATATTCTCCAGGATACATACCATCACTTATTTCTGCACTTATACCAAATAATTGCTGATATCTAGTATAAAGAGATTTAGTTAAAACCGCTATTTGATTACCGGCATCATTCACATAATATTCCTTTACAACTTCAAATCCAGAAGCCTTTAATAAATTAGCTAATGCACCTCCGTAAACCGCTCCTCTAGAATGCCCCACATGCATGGGGCCTGTGGGATTGGCAGATACAAATGCTATTAAAACCTTTTTCCCTAGGCCTGTATTATTTTTACCGAATTTATCTAAGTTTTCGTACATGCTCTTGGTGAAGTCATGCCAAAAATTTGGTGTGACCTTAATATTTATAAATCCAGGCCCCGCAATTTCAACGCTGGAAAAGTATGGGTTGATTGCGAGTTGTGTTTTAATTTTTTCCGCAATATACATAGGTGAGCTTTTAAGTTGCTTAGACAGAACCATCGCTGCATTAGTAGAAAAATCTCCATGAGACTTTTCTTTTGGCAATTCCACCACTACATTTGAAAAATCACAATCAACACCTATTACTGCTGTAATTTGTTCTTTTATATAATCAAAAACATTGCAAATTAATTCTTGTTCCATAGCTTTTACTTCATAAATGCACCTTTTGCCGTGATGTGCATATTAGTCAAAATATACATTTAATCAATTTGTTATTGATTCCGCATATAAATTTAATAGTATTATCACGTGAAAATATTTGTCCCAACATGCTGTTTATAAAAAAAATATTACGTAACAAGATTATACGCTACGCTTATATAGGCTGGTTTGTCATATCGTTGTTTTATCTGTATCAATACATTCTCAGGGTATCCCCGGGTGTAATGTACGAGGAGATTAGGCAGACTTTTCGCATCAATGCCGAGCAATTTGCAACTCTTGGTGCACTTTACCTTTTGGCGTATTCACTGCTACAAGTGCCCCTTGGAATTACGGTGGATCGAATTGGCGTGAAAAAAATGTGCCTATATTCTATAGCCACCTTATCATTTGGTGCCTTTATTATGGCTGTAACAGAAGCCTTTTGGATTGCGCAACTATCACGTTTCATAATAGGTGCTGGCTCTGCCTCAGCATTTATGTGTGCGCTAAAATTCATTGCAGACCATATACCTCCTGGTAATCGCGGGTTTTTAATGGGTGTTACCTTAGCATTTGGCACTTGCGGTGCTTTGTTCTCTGGCAGTATAGTTAGGCACTTAGATGCGGTTTTAAGCTGGCGTTCGGCCACATTTATAACTGGTTGCATCGGTTTGATAATATTCCTCTTGATAGCCTTTGTAGTGCGTGGTCACGATAAAGATAAAAATATTGCTTTAAATGAAAAGAGCCTTAAGGAGAATTTACAGGATGTTTTAAGAATATTTTGCACCTCTAAAATATTAATTTACGCAATTTTGGCTATAGGGCTTTATGCACCGTTATCTGCCTTGGCAGACTTATGGGGCGCAGCATTTCTTAGGCAAAAATATGGATTATCAAAAGCCGATTCTGCACAACTTATTATGGTTCTTTACATAGGCTTAACTCTTGGGAGTTTAATACTACCTTGGTTTTGTGAAAAATATCGCATATTGAATATAGCAATAATAGTTTGTGGCTGTTGCTTACTTATTATGTTTAGTATGGTAATATACATGCCAGCCTTTAACACACCGGTACTTGTACTCATATTATTTTTAATAGGTTTTTTTTGTGGATCAGAAATGATGTGCTTCACAGGGGCTTTGGAGCAATCTAATAAATATGATTCTGGGCAAATTGTAGGTGTGGTTAATACACTTAACATGCTGGGTGGAGCTATAATACAGCAACTTATTGGCTATTTTCTAGATAAAAATTGGGATGGAACATTCGATGATTTAGGGATGCGTCATTATTCTACATTACAATTTCAGCAAGCCTTATCTGTTCTTACTGTGTTGGTAATTATATGTTGTGCTTGCTCAGCAATGTTACTTGCGAGAAGGTTTAATAATCTCCGGCATCAAAAATAGCTTCAAAAATTTCGATTTCAAAGCAATATTTAGTTGAATAAAGCGAATTAAGTTGCTATGTTGCAAAAAACATGAGGGCATAAAAATGTTCAATTATATTAAAAATAAGGCTTTTAACTTTTGGTATAGAGACGAAATCGAATCAGAGTTTTACCAAGCTGTCAAATTCAATGAATTCAAAAAGGTTGAGTTTTTGCTTAAACACAGGGATGCTGACCCTAACACTAAAGACCTTTGCGATGTCACGGTGCTTCATTTAGCTGCGAAAAATGGTAATACAGAAATAATAACGATTTTAATGAACGCAGGGGCAAATACACAAGCTGTCGATTACTTGGGGTATACGCCGATGGATTACGCTTTAGCTTCAGAGAAGCCATCTTCAGCGGATCTTATTGCTCACATTCAAAATGAAATGGAAGAAGCGGAGAGCAGCATTTACTTAAGAAAAGGTGAGCAAGTAGTGGAAGAAAGTTGGAAAGAAGTTGTGCTTGCTTCGGATGATAATAATCTCCCAGAAAATGCACCGGAACAGTATAATACTCCTGAGCAAGAAGCAACTTCAGATATCAGTATAGAAGAAGTTAAGGAAAGTAGAGACATAGAGCCACTCAACCCTAACGAAACTGTAGAGCAAGGTGTTGTTAACGAGGAAGGAGTTTTGGTTGCTGATAACCAACAAACATCTTTTGATACAGCCCTTTAGAGCGCCTAATTAAATTCAATAGGAAAAGTTGTTTTTCCTATTGCGGTTTGGGAATTAAGTGTATATAATGTCTCAATCTTGATATCGCGGGGTAGAGCAGCCCGGTAGCTCGTCAGGCTCATAACCTGAAGGTCGTTGGTTCAAATCCGGCCCCCGCAACCAAGATTTCTTTTATTCTGGCCCATACTGGTAGATAAGTTATATTTTTTACTGGTCACATAGGTATAGTGAATTATGTTTATCAATACACAAAAGCAGTAGACGACAGGAAGCTTGAAAAAGTGCTATGATTCTTTGTAATTTAGCACCGTAAGCCTATAATAAATAGCCGCGGGCGCGCATATTACAATAGCGACAACCTTAATTTTTCAAGTTAACGGAGTATAACGCATTTTGTTAAATAAATGGGTAATACCAAGTTTCAAAATATCCTATAGCTAATTCAACTACAAAAAAGGCACGGTTTTTGCTTTAATTGTCATTCCGCACGCAGTTCAGGAATCTTAAGATCCCAAGCAATAGCGAGGATGACTAAGAGGTGCAGGGCGACCGCATTAAAATTCAGAAGCAACGGCGTTACAACACGAACATGGATAAAAGCTTCAATTAATACCTTGTAATTTAAAGCAAAAACCTCTAAAATCTTCGCTGTGACTGTGGCGCTCCATCTACTCATAGTCAT
>JAJTHY010000164.1 GCA_021298045.1 Candidatus Jidaibacter sp. | reverse complement strand
GGGTCAGATTCAGCCCTTTTAACTGGGGGGGAGGCGGCGAAAGATGGCGCTGTGTAGCATGAAAGAATGATGATTTTTTGTTAGGTAAATTGGCACGTGAAGGCAGTAAATTGCCTAATCCACATCTACTCATGCGCCCTTTTATTGCGCGTGAGGCTGTACTATCTAGTAAAATAGAGGGCACTCAATCGACGCTAGGTGAAATACTAGCTGCTGATGCTGGTGTGCATGTTAAACAAAACTCAGAGGACCTTCAAGAAGTACAAAATTATGTTAGAGCGCTCGATTATGGATTGAAGCGTTTAGAGAGCTTGCCTTTATCATTGCGCTTGATTAAAGAAATCCACGAAAATTTAATGCGCGGCGTTAGGGGGTCGCATGCCACACCTGGGGAATTTAGAAAAAGCCAAAACTGGATTGGTTCTCCAGGATGCACGTTAAATACAGCAAAATTTGTTCCTCCTCCTCCAGATTTCTTAATGGAATGCTTAGCGGAATTTGAGAGGTTTCTGCACAACAGGCAATTACCTCCATTGGTTCAAATTGCACTATGCCACTACCAATTTGAAGCTATACATCCTTTCCTGGATGGCAATGGACGCGTTGGGCGTCTACTGATTACTTTGCTGTTAATTGAGCAAAAAATGTTGCCCTCACCATTACTCTATTTGAGTGCATTTTTCGAGGCAACGCGAGAGCACTATTATAAACAACTTTATAATGTAAGCAGCAAAGGCACCTGGCGCGACTGGCTTATTTATTTTTTTAATGGAGTTGCAATCCAATCTCAAGATGTTCTGTCACGAGCTGAGCGCATTAATGAGCTATTAAATGAATGGAAAATTATAGTCGCAACTGTTGGATCAACTGTGCCTATTAATATTGTCCAACATCTTGCGGTTAATCCTTATTTCACCACAAAAAAAATGGCAATAGATCTTAACATTGCATATAGTACGGCTCAAAGAGGCATTGAAAAACTTGAATCCAAAGGAATTGTAAAAAAGACAAATGACAATAAACGTGACAAAGTTTATTGTGCAATAGATATATTAAAGATATTAGAAGAGCCTACAAAAATTACGGCTGAAATTTATACATGAGGACATAGGCTATTCTCACCAGTGGTGATAAGGAAATGCGTTATTATCGAATATTGACTATTTCGATAATATAGCTAAACCCTTATAAAATGGATACGCTAATGCTGCGCCTTTTCAATAAATTTTCACCTATTTGCCCTTGAAATATATCAATATTCCATCTGGAAAATAGGCAAAAATTTATGAGAAAATTCTTGATTTTCATAGTCATTTTATAACGGTTTGGCTATATAGTAATACCAAAGCCCATTCTGAGCTTTAGTATTAGTATGAAGTCAATTCTGTAAAAAATCGACGAACCGTTTTGCTAAAATTTTATAGTCGTGATTCGCAATTACATATTCTCTGGCGCGTTGCCCCATTTCCTTACGTTTTTTCTTAGGTAGATGCATTGCTTCTTCAATTGCTTTTGCTAAGGCTTCAGGATTTTCTGCCGCTACACTAAAGCCACACTTAACCTCTGCTACAAGATCTTGCCCCGCTTCCATAGCGCTAATTATGGGCGTACCCGCAAACATATAATCATATAACTTATTTTGGCTGGTACCAAATTTGTATAAAGATGGAAGTTTATGAAGGCCTATATATGCAAAATCCACATGCTTCAGAATTACACTAACTTCATCTTTGTTCACTTTATCTATAAAAATCACATTGGAAGGGGAGAACTTTTTAAGCTTCTCACGTTCTGGACCATCACCAACTATCAGGAATGTTACTGGTAAATGCGTTATCAGTTGAGCAGCTTGAACCAAATTATCCAAAGCGTTGGATACTCCAATGGCGCCAGTATATGCTATCACTGTATTATTTTTAGATTTAAGATCTTTAATAAGCGAAAGCGTTGGATGATTTTTTATATCTGAAACTTCTTTTTTATCATCCAAACATATACCATTGGGTACGTGCAGAAAGTTTTCTCTTTTCACGCCTTCTAATGCAACATGGCTAAATGTGCATGGCAGAATGGAAACAATCTTTTCCGACATCTTATACGCAAACCATTCAGCAAAACGCATAACTAATATGAATGGATGCCATTCGCTCACCCCCCCCAGTTCGATAGGGCTCAGTGGCCACAGATCATGAATTTCGAAAACTAGCCTAGCGCCTGCAAGTTTGGCAATTAGAAATGCGGGGAATATATCTAAAGGATAGGTTGATGAAGCAATTACTACATCAGGTTTCTGCATGGCTAAAATAGGCGAGCGCACTATAAGTTGCAGCATAAATATAATCATGCTGATAAACCTCATTAAACCATTGCCTTTGTATTTATTGGTTTTTAGCCAAAGATAATCGATGTCATCTATCTGCTGTTGCCCAATACCTTTAGGCTGAATTTTACGCACATGTGAATAGGTACCTGCGATTATAAGTGGCTTATGCCCAAGCTTTATCCACTCCCGCGCTAAGTAATAAGGCCTAAACTCCATGCCCATTGTAGGATTCCCGGCGTAGTGATTTATAAGTAGAATTTTCATGTGCTTGATGGTACACTAGTAAGCAATGTATATCAATTGAATAATGCCATGGCCAGCAACGCGCAGTTCGACTCTTACTTGCAAAGTAATCCAACTTCTTCTTTGAACGTTTTCAGAGACTTGTACACATCTGATTTAGAGCGCAAAGCGGGGCTTGAATTGCAAAAGCTTTCTGTGAACTTTGGAAACTTGAATGATGACCAGAAGCGTAGTTTCTTCCAGGAAGTTGACAGGGCTTTATCTGCTATTAATGCTCTACGTGACATGATTACGGACTCTAAAAAGCAGCAAGAAGAGGAACTCTCTGGCAACAAAAACTTCAGCAAGGAACTTGAAGAGCAAATGCGCAAAGAAAAAGAAGCGCAAGAGCAAGTAAAAATGATGCAGAGCCTAAGTGTCGCAATAGAACGAGCTGCTATCAAAACAGCCGCAGAGGTTAAGGGATACGATTCTCCAGCGATCGGCGCCCTCAAAGCGCTTGACGACTTAACCAACGATTACATGGCATCCAACGCCAAGCTTGTAGAGAAATTAAAAGAGCTGCAAAAAGAATTGACGGGCAAGGTGAAGATAATCCCTGATAGGGAGTCAAGCACTCCAGATTCTCCAACTGTGAACCCTAGCAACAACACAATAAGCCAAACCGGTGCTTTGCTAGCAGTTGTTGGTGATTTGGACAACCGGCGGGCTATATGTTCGGCGCTTGGCGTTCCTACAAGGGCAATTATAGAATTATCTGCCGATGGCAAAGAGATATATGCCCAAGGAGCAGAAAACGGGAAACGATTACCTTTCTCTGTTATAGAGGACAGGTTCCGCACACTGGAACCTACCCCGCAAGTTTACAGAAATGTTGGACTGATACGCGGTAGCCAAGAGATATATGCGAACATGAAAGCATACTTGGAGGAAGCCGGTAAGCAGTTGAACGTAGCAAAAGATTTGGGCACGAAATGGGTGGCAAAAATTTTGGCTGAGCGTGGAATTGCATTTGATGAAAACAAAGTAGATTCGCAAATCGAACAAGTTGCGCGAGATGGGGCTGAAAAACGTTTTGTAGAAAAATTGCAAGCTGAAAGGGCAGCAATCACATCTATCGATGCAAGAATTGAAGAGCAGAAGAATGCAGCTAGAGAGATTAATGCACAACCTGGAATGCAGCGTCACAATTTGCTTTCTGACATAAGGCGGGGCGTTAAATTAAGGAAAGTGGAAACTAATGATAGATCTGCATCTAAAATTGAAAGAACCACGCCTACACCTGCAGGAGATTTTACCGAAAGAGAAGCTGCTAAAGCCAGCCAACCCTCAAATGGGCACACCTTATAACCAGAATTATGGATTAGGTAATACCGCATTCGCAGTGACGATCCTTATAGCTTTTTACTTTATATTACAAATCATTAGTGAGACTCACTATCTATTATTTCCGTTACCTTATACTAAATCCCAAAAATAATTGAAACAAAAGTGAATAAATTTTGGGTAAATGCGAAGGGGAAAGAAAAAGGGCTTGAGTATTTTACATACCAAACATTTTTTCCTCAAGTAAGTTTATCCAAAAGATATATAGCCGATTCAATTACAAAAAAGGCACGGTTTTTGCTTTAATTGTCATTCCGCACTTGTTGCGGAATCTTAAGATCCCAAGCAATAGCGAGGATGACTAAGAGATGGAGATCTGTTGTATTTTTCATAGCTATTTTAT
>JAJTHY010000122.1 GCA_021298045.1 Candidatus Jidaibacter sp. | reverse complement strand
TGACTCACTTCTATACCATACATTTCCTGGAGGTGCGATTGTATATCTCGAGTGCTCATCCCCAGCCCATACATTGATATTATTTTTTCATCAAATCCCTTGAAGCTGCGTTGCCGCTTAGGGATTAAAAGTGGTTCAAAGAGTTAATAATGCAGGGTCCAGATATAATTAAGCGGCTTGCAGCCCAGATATTACCATGCTTTCAACCATGATGTCGGGGAGTATGGTATTTTTCATAGCCATTTTATAAGGGTTTAGCTATACCAAATCATTAAGTGATTTTTGACTGCCTCTTTATCCATTATTCACGTTATATAGCGAATTATTTATCAACAAACTCAATCATAGCCATTTGAGCATTGTCACCTTTACGATACCCAGCCTTTAGAATACGCAAGTATCCTCCGTTACGATTTTTAACTTTTTCTGCAACTTCACCAAAAAGTTTTGTAACTTCATCGCAGTTACCTCTCATGAAACTGATTACTTGACGTCTAGCTGTTAAATCACCATCCTTTGCAAGAGTAACAATTTTTTCAGCTACAGGGCGCAAATCTTTGGCTTTAGGTAAAGTTGTAAAGATTTGTCCATGTTTAACCAAAGCTTTCACAAGATTCATCAACATAGCGGCTCTATGACCTTTTTTACGGCTAAATTTCCTGCCTCTGATACCATGGTTCATTTTATAAATCCCTCAATTTCTTCTTTTTTATTATCTCGCTTAATTCATCTGACTTTGTTTTAATTCAAATGGTCATCATAGCGCTTTATTAATTCTTCAATATTTTCAGGCGGCCATCCCACAACATCCATGCCGAAACGCAAATTCATAGATGATAGCAACTCCTTAATTTCATTGAGTGACTTGCGCCCAAAGTTAGGAGTCCTAAGCATTTCAGCTTCTGTCTTAACAACCAAATCTCCAATATACCTGATATTATCATTTTTAAGACAATTATGAGAACGAACTGAAAGCTCAAGATCGTCTACACGTTTTAACAAGTTTACATCAAACGGTAGTTTTTCTTCCTCAACTTCTTTTGATTCTTCAACATCTTGGAAATTAACAAATACTTGCAACTGCTCTTGTATAATTTTTGCAGAAAGGCCTAGCGCAAGCTCTGGAGTTATTGAGCCATTGGTTTCGATAGTCAAAGATAACTTATCATACTCAGTTTCTGAACCAACACGACTATTTTCCACCTTGAAAACAACACGTTTAACAGGAGTAAATATTGAATCAATAGGTATGGATCCTAATGGCACGTCTTGATCTCTATTTTCATTAGCAGAGATATAACCTTTGCCAGAACTAATTGTAAGCTCCATATTGATTTTTGCACTTTTATCTAGAGTACATATTACATGATCTTTATTTACAATCTCAACGTCATGAGAAGTGTCAATCATTCCAGCAGTAACAACACCTGGGCCAACCGCTTTTAAGGTAATTTTACGCTTTTCATGGCCACCATACTTAACAACCATTTGCTTGATTTTCAAAATTATATCAACAACATCCTCTTGAACGCCTGGAATAGTAGAATATTCGTGATCAACACCTTCGATTTTGATTGATGTAACTGCTGCACCATGAAGTACTGAAAGCAAAACTCTTCTCAAAGAGTTACCCAAAGTAGTACCGAAACCACGCTCTAGTGGCTCAATTTTAAAAGTTGCCACGTTAGAACCATGACTGTCCATACTATATTCAGTAGGTTTTATCAAAGTAGTCCAATTTCCAGATATGATGTTTTTTGCACCTTCACTCTGATTTTTTTTGTCTTGTGTAACCGATTTAGCTTTACCTGCCATTTATCCCTCTAACTTCAATAATATAGTATCGAACTAGTTATACTCTTCTTCTCTTAGGACGTCTGCAACCGTTATGCGGCACTGGAGTAACATCCTTAATAGATATAACTGCTAGTTGATGCTTATTTACTAAAGCACTAACCGCCCTAACTGCTGATTCACGAGCCGCTCCAGGCCCCTTAATTCTAATAGAAACTGTTTTCACACCATATTTAATCGCCTCTTCAAAAGCCTTTTCAGCAGCCATCTGACCAGCATATGGGGTAGATTTACGAGATCCTTTAAATCCAACATTGCCAGCAGATGCCCATGATATAACATCTCCCTGCTGATCTGTTACAGATACAATAGTGTTATTGAAGCTTGCGTTAATACTAACTATTGCAACAGGTACAACGCGCTTTTTGATTTTATTATTAGAACTAGTCACAGCCATGATTCACCTATTAAGAAACTTGTTTTTTACCAGCAATTGCTATTGCTTTACCTCTGCGAGTACGAGCATTTGTATGCGTTCTCTGCCCACGTGTTGGCAGTTTCTTTATATGACGCTGCCCTCTATAAGATTTTATATCCTTCAAATTTTTTATATTCATGGATATTACTTTCCTAAGCTCACCTTCTACAGTAAAGCCAGAGTCAATAGCTTCACGCAATCTTATAACCTCTTCTTCACTTAATGCGTTTACTCGCTTGTCAGGATCAATATTAGCAATTCCACAAATTTCATATGATTTCTTTCTACCAATCCCAAAAATATAGGTAAGCCCTATGAAGACTTTTTTATTAGTTGGAATGTTAACACCTGCTATACGAGCCACTTATACCTCTAAGTAATTTTAACATAAATAGTGATGAAGAATGATATCTCATAATTACGTTCTGTCAAGCTTAGTTATTGCAAAACTTGCTAAGATAGTAATTAGATTCACTCACCTCACTCTTTTAACTGCGGATAAAACATCTTTAGCAATATCCACTATTTCTTGTTCACCATTAATATTGACCAGCATATCTTTTTCTGCATAGAAATTAATTAATGGCTCTGTTTTATCATGATAAATTGAAAGCCTTACTTTTACCGCATCTTTACTATCATCAGCTCGAATGGTAAAATTTTTACCGCCACATTTATCACAAATTCCTTCTGTTTTTGTAGGATTAAGCTCTTTATGGTAAGAATAACCACAGGAAGAACACGTAAATCTACCACAAAAACGCTTTATTAACTCAGGCTCTCTAACAGATAAATTCAACACCGTGGTGTCGTTCAAATATCTATTATCCTCCAATATTTTTTGCAAAACTTCCGCTTGCGCTATAGTCCTGGGATATCCATCAAAAATAAAACCCTTATCAATATCTTTTTGCTCTAATCTTTTTCTTATTAACCCATTCATTATTTCATCAGAAACAAATTGTCCAGAATCCATAATGCTCTTAATTTTTACCCCTTCTTCACCGCCTTTAGCAATTTCTTGGCGAAGGATTTCGCTTGTAGATAATCTAGGTATCCCTAATATTTCCGATAAAATCTGAGCTTGAGTACCTTTTCCGGCCCCAGGTGCGCCTAAAAATATAACGTTCATCATACTCTGCCCTTAATCTTAGCTTTTTTAAGAAGATTCCCGTACTGAAGGCTCAGCATATGAGTTTGTATTTGCGCATAGATATCTAAAACAACGTTAACAACAATCAAAATACTTGTTCCCCCTAAGTAAAATGGGATAGAAAATTTTGCAATCATTAACTCCGGAATCACACAAACACACACCATGTATATAGCTCCAATCACAGTGATTCTAGATAATACATAGTCCAAATACTCAGAAGTGTGTTTTCCTGGCCTTCTCCCCAAAATAACACCTCCATTTTTTCTTAAATTCTCCGCTGTTTCATCAGGATTAAAAACAACAGAGGTGTAAAAAAAGCAGAAGAATGTTATTAAAACTACTTCAAGAATAATATAAAGGGGTTTACCATGCGATAAATAAAGACTCACTAAGTGTCTCCACCCATCAGCAGCCGAAGCACCTTCTCCAAAACCAGCAATCGTTGCAGGAAATAATAATAAAGAGCTGGCAAAAATAGCAGGTATAACTCCAGATGTATTCAATTTTAATGGCAAATGAGTAGTGTCCCCACCATAAACCTTATTGCCCACTTGACGCTTAGGATAATTTATAGAAATTCTTCTCTGCGCTTTTTCAAAAAACACTATACCAGATACTAATGAAACAGCTAGTATAAGTATGAATATTATCAATATAGTGGAAAGCGCACCGGTTCTACCCATTTCAAATAAAGAAGCTACTGCGTTTGGCAAACCCGAAACTATACCTGAAAAAATTATTAGAGAACTGCCGTTACCAATGGCTTTGCCATTGATTTGCTCAGCAAGCCACATCACCAAAACCGTGCCTCCCGTAAGAGATAGAGTTGCTACAAACCTAAAAAACAAACCGGGGTCATAAACGACTGCGCCCGATGAAACACTTAAATTTTCCACACCAACAGCTATTCCATATCCTTGAAAAATTGCTAAAAGTATCGTCACATACCTAGTGTATTGATTAATTTTTTTTCTCCCTGATTCACCATCTTTCTTTAAAGAAGAAATACTCGGAGATATTACTGTCATTAGCTGCATTATAATAGAAGCAGTGATATACGGCATGATATTGAGAGCAAATATGGAAAGCCTACCCAAGGCACCTCCAGTAAGCATATTGAACATACCTAAGACGCCTCCAGCATGCGCATTCGTCAACTCATCCATTACTAAAGTATTAACTCCAGGAATTGGAACAAAAGTCCCTAATCTATATATTATTAACATGAAAATTACAAACAAAATCTTAGACTTCAAATCTCTCATTGGTCTAACTGAAGAATCAAAATTATTGTTTTTTTTTGAAAGTAAGCTCATGTACCGATACTAAAGATTTCACTAATTTTCTGTATATATAGACCAAATCACGCTTTTTTTGTTTGCGATTTTTTTGCCGTAGGCTTCTTAGTAGTGGGCTCAATATTAACGGCTACTTCTAATTCATGGGTTGCCGAATGATCTTGTATCAGCACAAACGAAGCTCCTACCTTTTCAAGAGCACTTTTAGCCTTTGATGAAACAGCATGCACTTCTATCGTAATTTTTTCTTTCAACTCTCCAGTTCCAAGAAGCTTAATTAAAGCTCCATGCCCTTTAAAAACACCAGCATCTCTTAAATTTTGAATCGAGATATACTCAGCAGGAAGTCTTTTAGCTTCTAGTAAAGCTTGAATATCATCTAGGTTTAAAACTTCATAACTAATTCTGGCAAATTGATTAAATCCGCGTTTTGGCAATCTCCTGTATAAAGGCATCTGACCGCCTTCAAATCCGTTGAGCGCAACACCACTTCTGGCAGTTTGGCCTTTACCCCCACGTCCAGAAGTTTTCCCCTTTCCAGAAGCCATACCGCGACCAATTCTTTTGAATTTTTTTCTAGAACCGTAATTGTCTTTTATTTTATTTAACATTTAAGCCCCCTCAGCGCTAATTTTTTACAACTTCTATCAAGTGAGCCACTGTTCTTACCATTCCCCTGATAGATGACGTATCTTCAAGAACTGCCACTTTATTTAACTTATTTAAACCAAGGCCTTTTAGAGTTTGTATTTGATTTTTCAGTCTACCTGCGCCACTAGCTATCTGCTTTATAGTAATGGTACTCTTAGATTCACTCTTTGCTTTTGAAGGCTTTAATTCTTCTTTTGACAATTTTTGGGCAGCACTATTTTTCACAACCTTTACTTTGCCAGAAGAACTATTGGCAACTGTGCTAACTTTCTTTTTGTTTTTAGGAATGCTATTTTCTTTTTTCTCAGTCATGAAAACCCCAAGATTTTTTAAAATTCATACTTATTTAACTTTTGATTCACGTCTACTTATTATTTCACCAACTTTTTTGCCACGTTTATCACTAATATATTTAGGTGAACAAGTGTTTTTCAAAGCATCTAATGCAGCTTTGATCATATTGTGTGGGTTAGAAGACCCTAGAGACTTAACTACTATATCTTTAATGCCAAGAGCTTCACATATAGTTCTTATTGGCCCAGGGGCAATATTACCG
>JAJTHY010000049.1 GCA_021298045.1 Candidatus Jidaibacter sp. | reverse complement strand
TCCTTCTGTAGATACATCTTCACGTTCAGCCCTTGGAGCATTACTTTCGCGCTCTGCTCTTGGGTTGTTGTGTTTATGATGCTTCTTAGTAGGTTCTTGCTTTTCCGCATCACCACTTTGAGAATCAGACTCAGAGGTTGTTTCATCAGTGTCAGTGGAAACTACAGCAGCTTTCATGCTTAGTTTTACACGTCCGGTTTTATCAATATCCAAGACCTTAACAACTACTTGCTGGTGTTCAGATACAAAGTCACGCGGGTGTTTAACTTGTTTAACCGACATTTCGCTTACGTGCACTAAACCTTCGCAGTTTTTCATGATGGCGACGAAAGCACCAAAGTCAGTAACCTTAACTACTTTACCATTGTATATAGCGCCAATTTCTGGAACAGCGATAATGTCATTGATAATCTCAAGAGCTGCTGCCATATCTTCGCCAGAAACTGAAGCAACGTTTACAGTTCCATCATCAGCAATATCAATTTTAACGTTAGTTCTTTCGATAATGCTCTTGATCATCTTGCCGCCAGGTCCTATAAGCTCACCAATTTTCTCTTTCGGAATTTTGAAAGATTTTATTTGTGGAGCGGTAGACGCAATGTCGCTGCGCGATGCAGTCAAAGCTTCCGACATACAACCAAGTATGTGAGTTCTGCCTACTTTAGCTTGAGATAAAGCTTGCTGCATTATTTCTTCAGTAATGCCCCCAATCTTTATGTCCATTTGCAAAGCAGTAATACCCTTTTCAGTACCGGCAACTTTAAAGTCCATATCGCCTAAATGATCTTCATCACCCATTATGTCTGAAAGAACAACAAAGTTTTTACCTTCTTTAATCAATCCCATTGCAATACCTGCAACTGGAGAAGGAAGCGGCACACCTGCAGCCATAAGAGACAAAGAGCCACCACAAACAGCAGCCATTGAAGAAGAGCCGTTAGACTCAAGGGTTTCAGAAACGACTCTAATTGTATAAGGAAAAGTTTCTTTAGATGGAATTAGAGCATTTAAAGCCCTAAATGCAAGTTTGCCATGACCAATTTCTCTTCTGCCAGGAGCACCCGTTCTACCAGTTTCACCAACAGAATATGCTGGGAAGTTATAGTGTAGGGTAAATCTATCTTTGCGTACGCTTTCTATATCATCAACCATTTGCTCATCTTCACCAGTACCAAGTGTAGTAACAACTAATGCTTGAGTTTCGCCTCTGGTAAATAATGCTGATCCATGTGGAGAAGGAAGAATATCAATTTCAGCCAAAATTGGCCTGATGTTGTCTAACCCACGTCCATCAATCCTACGTTTTTCCTTGAGTGCAAGTTTGCGCACCACATTGCTTTGTAGCTCTTTGAAGCAGGAGAAAACTGTGTTTTCATCCATTTCTTCTTTTTCGATAAGCTCGTCAGCTACAATATTTTTAAGTTCATCAAGCTTGGCATATCTCGATTGTTTATCGGTAAGTTTATAAGCGCCAGCAATTTCTTTGCCAACTAATTTTTCTATGCGAGCAATAAGAGCTGAATTGTCAGCTAACTCCAATTCCCAAGGAGCATTACCAACTTCTTTAGCTAGTTCATTCACAGCTTTAATAACATCTTGGAATGCACGATGCCCAAACATTACAGCTTCTAACATAGTTTCTTCTGGAAGCTCTTTAGCTTCAGACTCAACCATAAGAACCGCATCTTTAGTTCCGGCAACAATTAAATCTAGCAAACTGCCTTCAGCAAGTTCAGTAGCCGATGGATTTAGTAAAAATTCTCCATCTTTGTAACCCACTCTTGCAGCCGCAATTGGGCCATTAAAAGGAACGCCAGAAATCGCAAGTGCCGCAGAAGCGCCAATTGCAGCCAATACATCAGGCTGATGATTTGGGTCATATGAGAGTAATGTGCAAGTAACTTGTACTTCGTTATAAAAACCTTCAGGGAAAAGTGGACGAATAGGGCGATCTATAAGTCTAGAGGTCAATACTTCACGTTCGCTTGGCCTATTCTCGCGCTTGAAGAACCCGCCAGGGAACTTGCCAGCCGCGTAATATTTTTCTTGATAATTGATTGTAAGAGGGAAGAAGTTCATGCCTGGTTTAGCTTGCTTTGCAGCAACTGCTGCGCAAAGAACTACAGTGTTGCCCATTTGAACAACAACAGAACTTGCTTGGCGAGCCATTTTCCCAGTTTCCAATTTTAATGTATGTGCGCCAAATTGAACTTCTTTTTTAATAATTTTAAACATTTATATATCTATCCATTTATAAATAAAGCAGCCCCCATAAATTTGAGGGCATGCTAAAGTGATCTAAAAGTAATTATTAATTACTTTCTAATTCCTAATTTCTTAATTAGGTCCTTGTATCTTTGCGCATCTTTGCGTTCAAGATATCTAAGGAGCTTTCTTCTTTGATTAACCAAGAAGATTAACCCACGCTTAGCTTGAGTATCTTTTTTGTTAAAGCTCAAGTGCGCAGTTAAATTTTTAACTCTTTCAGTTAAGATAGCACATTGTACATCAACTGAACCAGTGTCAGCTTTGCCCAATGCAAAATCTTTAATTAAGTCTTGTTTTTTTTCAACAGTAATCGACATCAACAACTCCGTATAATTTATAGGTTAAAAATTCTCCTTGGTATCAAAACACCAGCTTCTAAAGAGCATATAGCAACAGGGATGTTTTCACAAACTGCAACAATCTCCTCACTCGTAGTCTCAGAATTGATCCGTATTTTTTGACCAAATTTAAGACGAGCAGCATCAAGCTCAGATACCTGCTGCACTAAGATGTCGTCCAGCACAGCAGTAATTGGCATAACTAAATTACTCCAATCACAAGTGGAATCATTATGCACCAATTTTTCCAAACTTTCTAGTGAAATCGCATCAGCCTCTATAAATTTGCCAATACGAGTTCTTCGTAGGTATGAAACGTACCCTAATACGCCAAGTTTGGAAGCGAGGTCAAAAGCCAATGATCTTACATAAAATCCTTTGCCACAGTCAATTGAGATGGTTGTGCTATCTTTGTTGTGCTCTATAACCTCTGCTCGCGTGAGTGAAACTGGTTTTGGTTGTAGTTCAAATTCTTTCCCAGACCTTGCTAAATCATATGCGCGTTTTCCTGCAACTTTAACAGAGGAATATTGCGGCGGAGTTTGCATGTAAGTTGGTACAAATTCGGTAAGCATCGCTTTAATATCGCTAAGCGCAGGGAGCTTATCATTACTTTCGGTAACAACTCCTTCTGCATCTATTGTGTCTCTATTTTCTCCCCATGTGATTGTGAAGTTGTAACTCTTGCATGAGGACATGGCGAATTTAATAGCCTTGGTAGCTTCTCCAAACGCGACTACTAAAACGCCGGATGCCATAGGGTCTAGCGTGCCGGCATGGCCGATTTTGCATGACTTGTGCAAATGTAAAATTTTTTTAATTTTATTGAGTGCGGTAGCGGAGGAAATTGCTAAAGGTTTGTCTAGTATAATCCAGCCGCTAAAACCTTTTTTAAACTCTACTTCTGCTGCTAATTGCGGCGTCGCCTTGGTGCTCAGATCCTCATGTATATTTAATACACCGCGGTCTTCCGCTCTGTGAATTCCTCTAACTTTGTTACCAGAAGCGGGTTTCCGAAGAGGTCTAATGACTTTATTAGGCATAAGTCTTTCTTTTTCTGGTGTAATATAAAGCAAAATATGAGCTGGGTAAAGGACAGATGAATGCTAAAACCCCATATTATGCACACTTCATCGCATTAAGAAGGGGTTTTGAAACCAAATATATGAATATTCAAAAACAATTACTTGCTATAAGTTTCCGAGATAACTTCAGATAGTCTTTTATTACAAGTATCCAAAATTTCTTTGGCAGCTTTTGAACTAATATCAGCAGATTCTTTAGCGTGGTTAAAAGCGTCATTCATAACTTCAAGCATCATATTTGCTTGTTTGTTTTGAGCCTCTTCAAGACTTTTGCCAGACATAGCTTCTCTAGAACATTCATACATTTGTTGAGCGCTTTTTTGCATAACCTCAGCTGCGCGACGAGCTGCATCTTTGCTAAATTCTAATGCTACTTGGTTGGCATGTGTCAAAGCTTCAATGTTTTTGCTATATTGTTGACGCAGGTTTCCAAAATCCATGAAATTAGGCATATTAGCAAAATTTTCAAAAGGATTAAAAAAACTTTTCTTTGATTGGTTAGCGCTTGCATTTGCCATTTTATAAACTCCAAATAATATATTAACATTACATATGTACAATATAATGCATAGCTTTGTGCGATGCAACAATTATTTTGTAATCTATTGTATATTATGTAGTTGGTTTAATAGTTAATTTTTAATTAGCTTAGCACCCAAACTATTTACCTCAATTGAGCTGACTTCAACGCTGCAAATTTTATCCAAACATGATTTATCTGCCTCAGCGAATACAGCTTGCATATGCTCAGATCGGCCAAGCAATTGCCCATTATGCTTTCCTTCTTTGTCAAACAATACCTTAATTGTTTTGCCCAAGAATTGTTTATTAAATTTTTGTTGATACTCTTTAATTACTTCCTGCAACTCCAATAATCTCGCAGCCTTAATCTGTTCGGGGATTTGATTTATAAGAGCGGAAGCTGGGGTTCCTGGTCGAGGACTGTATTTGAAAGAATAACATTGTGAGAATTCAACTTCTTTCACAATGCGTAATGTTTCTGCAAAATCTTCATCAGTTTCCCCTGGATAGCCAACAATAAAGTCAGATGAGAAAGAGATATCTGACCTGGCTTTCCTAAACCTTTCTATTACTTGCAAATAAAATTCCCGCGTATGTTTGCGGTTCATGGCGTCTAATATTTTATTGGAACCAGATTGTATTGGAAGGTGTAAAAATGGCATTAACTTTTCTTCGGTAGCATGGGCATCAAATAGGTCATCATCAATCATGTCCCTTGGGTGAGATGTTGTGTACCTGATACGTTCTATACCGTCTATTTTTGCAATGGATTTAATCAATTTTCCAAGTGACCACACTTCGGAATCTGGCCCCATGCCATGATAAGCACTAACATTTTGACCTAATAGGTAAATTTCTTTCGTACCATTTTGTGCAAGTGCTAAAGCTTCACGATAAATTTCACTTACGGAACGAGAGTACTCAGCCCCTCTAGTATATGGTACCACGCAGAAGTGACAGAATTTATCGCACCCCTCTTGAATTGCTATAAATGCAGAAGATCCCTGAGAATCTGATAAAGTTTTTAGGCTGTCAAATTTATTAATCTTTGGGAAATCTAAATTAATTGCCCATTTTTCTTTGCGTTTTATTTGTTCTAAAAGGCCAGGCAGGTTATGGTAGCTTTGCGGACCAACCACTATATCTACAAATGGAGTGCGCGCGAAAATCTCTTCCCCTTCAGCTTGCGCAACACATCCAGCAACAGCCACTACCATTTGCTCACCTTTAGCTTTGCGCATGTCTTTAAGTTCTTTCACGCGTCCCAATTCACAATAAACTTTTTCTGCCGCTTTTTCTCTTATGTGGCAGGTATTTAGAATTACCAAATCTGCAGACGGCATATCATGTGAAATTTCGAAACCGTGTGGTTTTAGTAAGTCCTGCATTTTAATGGAGTCGTATACGTTCATCTGACATCCATAAGTTTTGATGTAAAGTTTTTTGGACTCCAACTTTTCTTGTATCATATTTGAAAATTTCTTTTTTAACTGGGTGCATTGTAATCTGAAGGCGAGGGATTTACAACAAAAATTGGCTTAACATACTCGGTTAATTTAATAGACATGCATAAGCATATTATGTTCGATGGTTTCAATGCCATCACTATTCAGGGCAATTTATATGTTGAATGTATAGAAAAATTATTTATAATGCGCAAACAAAATTTTAGGTAACAAGATGAAAAGAGCACGCGGTAAAGGTATTGAGGGCAAAATAAGCAAAAAACCAAGAGCACTAACTTTGGGTGAAGCTGCTGCTTTAGGAGATGTTGAATCTGTAAAAAGATTACTAGAGAATTCTGTCATCGGTCTACCTGAATTGAATTCTGCTTTGCATCAAGCTACTAAAAAAAGATGGTTAATTATAGATACTCTCTTTAAAGAGCATAAAGGGTATGTTCATGGGTATAATACTAGGCGGTGTTTTGTTTCAGAATTAAGAAAAGAGTTAAAAACTTATGATGAAATAGATGGGCATAATTATATTGAAGTAGTAAAACTGCTTTTAGCAAAAGGGGCGAACGTAAATGCATTCCAGGGCGACACACCTTTGCATACAGCTTGTCAGTCTAATGATTTACTAATGGTTGAATTGCTTTTAAAATCTGGTGCAGATTGCACTATAAGGGATAATGATTTAGGCGATCTCCCGATAACTGCAATTGATAGCTTGAAAGTTTCAGAACATATTGAAGATGAGGTTGATAATGGAAGGAATATTGTAATTTCCTTATTGAAACATGGAGCGGATTTAAATTCTGAACCGTCTATAAAGATTGTTGGAATTACACAATTTCTTGATAGGATAAATTTTGAAACACCTGCGCTACCTGGATCTTTAAGCAATATTTTCCCAAGCACTAAATATGTTTTACATGCAAAATTCCAAATATATAATGCAATTAAAGATCTGGGTATATTTGCTTGCGTTAGTAAAAAATCTTCAGAACAATTGCATTCGATATTTCCAAAAGAATTCCCTTTTTTACCAGAAGAAATGCAATTTTTAATTATGAGTTACTGCCCAACACGTGCTAGCGTAAAAATAATCTCCTCAATTGCTCCAATAAAGGTAGATGCTCCCACCATAGAGGAGAGAGTTGGTAAAACTTATGAACGTCTTCTTGCTTATGATAATTCTAAAACTAGGTAGTACACAGCAGTACTAAGCCTTTAATAATACACGGGCGCACATTTTTTCCTGTAATGAATTTTGCTTAAGCCTTGTATTTAGATGGTTAAAGTCAACGGAGTCTAGATCTTGGTCTTGATTAAAGCAGCTGTAAACGTAATACTCTTGCCCAGATGGGTCCACGTGTCTTTGTATGCATTGGCCACAAATCTCTTTCATCATGCACTGCATAGGAGAATTAATTGATCCTATAGCTGTATGCCCTTCTTTAAATAAGTGTGAAAGTTGGTTGTGGCGAGCGTAGGCTACTGCCTTCATCATTTGATCGGAACCGATTACTATTACATGATCAACTTCTTTGATTTCAATAAGCCTGTTAGGAAATTTGGCATATTCTGCTATGCATTCTAAAATATTGCCCTTGAAGCTAAGATCACTATCGCGGCCTTTTTCGAGCTCGCTTTCATCGCAACACCAAACAACTTGGGTAGCAGAATTTTCAATATCGCCTTGTTTGAATCTATCCACAGCTTTCTTGTATCCAGCAAAATATAAAACGCTGCAGCCATTATTTTTGAGAGCTTGGCCAATTGAAAATAAAACAGCATTCCCTAAGCCACCGCCAACTAGCATCACGTTTTTGTTATGAGGTATATGTGTAGGCGTACCAGTTGGACCCATCAAAACTACATCTTCGCCGGGTGTAAGAATTCTGCAAAAATTAGAAGAGCCACCCATCTCAAGCACGACCAAACCAATGAGTCCTTTTTCTTTGTCAACCCAAGCGCCAGTCAAAGCTAGCCCTTCCATATTGATTTTAAACGAATTTATGGTTTTATTGGTATCATAATTTTGCAGGCGATAAAATTGCCCGGGTTCAAATTGCCTTGCTGCTTGCGGTGCGTGAATTACTATTTCTATGATGTTAGGTGTAAGCTTAATCACCTCTATAACTTTGGCTTTTAGTAGATGATCTAAATCAGAAAACAATTTGCTCGCAGATGTAGCAGAGGAGGGTGATTTGGTTTTTATCACCTTATCGATAATGGGATATCCTTGCTTAGCACTAGCCATTGCTTTTACTACGTTGCCAGCAAATGATGGGTGTAGATCCCCCAAAAAACTGACCGATGGACCATCTTCACCATAATTTGTAATTATATCCACACTCTTAGGTTTGGAAATTTTTTCAGGATCTACAATATTTCCCAGGCTATCTATGGCTTGAAAATACCTTCCATGTAGAGAAAAATGTATTTCATCTTCTGTGCTTAAAATAGTGTTTGGCTGTGTACCGGTGGCAATTAGTATTGTGCGTGCGGCGATTTCTCCGCCTTCATGTTTTAGTGTTTTGGCAGCGCCATAAGTATCTAAAACAACCTCTGTAGGCGTAATATTTTCAACAAATTCAATTCCTTCAGCAAGGGCAAGTTCAACTTCTTCATGATTAAGTCGATATGCGGGAGAATCAGTCAAGTTTTTGCGGTATAAAACTTTTGAACCACCCCAAAGCTTCAACAACTCGAGTTTGCGATCAGGGTGCTTTCTTAACTCTTTAGCATGATTTAAAAATTCTTCTGCTATTAATTTTTCTTCTCTAGTAAGACTTTCAAAAATGGAATCACCCACTATCTCATATTGGCGCAGGAATTTCTCAACCTGCACAGGGTAATAGGCTAAGCTTTCTGTCGCTGTATCCACAGCTGTAAGCCCGCCCCCAATTACAACAATAGGCAAACGCACTTGTAAATTGGTAAGTGAATCACTATGGGCTGCCCCAGTTAGTTGTAATGACATTAGAAAATCTGAGGCCATTCTGCAGCCGCGTGCTAGAGCATTTTGAATCTCTGGTAGATTTGGTTTGCCTGCTCCAAGTGCGAGTACTATATGGTCAAACCCTAGAGATTTAGCATCATTATAAGTAATTGTGCTGCCAAATCTAATGCCTCCATACATTCGGAAATGTTCACGTCGTTCTAACAAGGTTCTTACAATATTCAAATAATTTTTATTCCAGCGCACGGTAATGCCATATTCAGCAACCCCACCGAATCCCTGTGGCGCTCGACTGTCAAGGTCTTGAAACAATTCGTCTTTCACAAATTTTATTGGCTTAAAGCTGTAATCATTGCCGGCAATTTCTTCTGCTTGCGGCTCAATCTTAAGGCCATCGATGGCAACTACCGTATAGCCTTCGTTCAATAAGTGGTGGCAAGCGGTGAATCCGGCAGGCCCTAATCCCGCAACCAATATTTTATAATTATTGTGCTTTTTTGGTAAAGGGCGAGAGAAATTAATTGGATTCCACCTAGTGAGTAAGCTGTAAATCTCAAATCCCCATGGCAGCGATAAAACATCATCTAAAATTTTTGTTTCAATCATGGGTATATTAACAGGCTCTTGCTTTTGGTAGATACATGATTTCATGCAATCATTACATATCCTGTGGCCTGTTGCTGCGAGCATTGGGTTATCTATGATAGCTGTTGCAAATGCGCCTATTACTGACCCTTGGCTTTTCAATAAATTCATTTCAGAAATTTTTTCTTCCAGCGGACATCCAGCTAAATTGATTTTTAATTCATTAACTTTAAAGCTAGCATCTGGGTTTTTAAGACCATGTGAACAAGAGTCTTTAAGCTGATTATGGCAGTGAATGCAGTAATTCGCCTGATCGTAAGCTTTGAGTTTAGTTATCCCTTTATCAGTTAAAGAAAAGCCATTTCTATCGTGCACATCATGAGAGCTCCAACTGCCATTATTGTTATCTGCATGTGAGAGAAGGTTATTAAAATCTAATTTCTTCGGTACCTTAAATAGTATGCCATCCTTATGCAGCTTTTGGCCTTCTGGTGTTAAGCAAGCCCATCCTGCATAGATGCGGGCAAGTTCGAGTTTTTCCTTATCTTGCGTGCTTTCTACAAAAGTGGCGAAACTTAGTTCAGACATAACATCAACGCCTAAGGATGCTAGGCTTGTACGTACAGAATCAATTTTCGTTAAATCCTCAGCACTGAAATTCTTTACCGCATTTCTTTGAATGAATAGCCGCTTACATTTATAAATAGGTGCAAATTCATGATAGATATTTGCCACCTCTTGCACTTCAAGTTCAATATGAAAAAGTTTTGCAATAAAATCTTCCACATGTGGAGCTAAAGATATTATGAGATCCGACTCGGTTTTAGCATCTAAAGAAGTGCTTCTAGCTATGTTTAAGCTTTGGTATAGATCTAAAGAAATGGATTCTAGGTGTTTAAGCCATAATGCATCTATTTTCCTGAGGCCTTCCTCATAATAAAGATCATGAAAACTTAAGCCAAAATTTATTAACATAGCGGTAATTGCATAGAAATTTTAGTAATATTAATATCTTCAGCAACGAATACTTTGTTACGTGACGAATGGCCAGACTTTAGCGCAATTTTACTTTTTGGTATAGAAAAATAATCAGACAGACGATCTATTGCTTCCTCATTGGCCTTGCCATTTTCTGGCACAGCACGCACTTTTATTTTAAGTGAAATTTTATTATCTGTGGCTTCTAGAATTTCTATTTGGGGTGTTTTGCTTTTTGGGGTTACTTTGGCAAATATTGTAAACATATTACTTAAGCTTTAGCGCGATATTGTATAGCTCTTTTCTACTTAAAGAAGTCATCTCACCTGCAATATTCACAGCATCTTTTACAGAATGATTTTTAAGAAGATTGGATAGTATATCTTTTACTCTTTCAATATCTTCAGGTATTTCTGCTGCCCCGGCAACCATTAGCACAATTTCTCCCTTAAATTCTCTTGCACCATGAATACTTAAAAAGTCGCTGCATTTACAAGTTATAAATTCCTCATGAATTTTAGTGAGCTCTCTAGCCACTACAATCTCTCTATCTCCCATAATTTCAAAAATGGTTTGAATGGTTGTGATGATGCGCTTAGGGCTTTCGTAAAATATTAAGGTAAATTTATGGGCTTTTAAGCTTTGTAGGTCAGCCTCTAGTTTAGATTTCTGCGTAGGTAAAAATCCGCAAAACAAGAACCTATCTGTAGCCATTCCAGAAGCGCAAATAGCAGCAGCAAAAGCGGTTGCCCCGGGTATTGGTCTTACTTTTATGCCCATTTTGCGAGCTCCAGCAACAAGTTTGAATCCAGGGTCGGAGATAAGCGGTGTACCCGCATCAGAAATCAAAGCAATGTTTTTGCCACTGAGGAGTTGGGTTATTATTTTATCGCGATCACGTTCACCCGAATGGTCATTGTAAGGCTTAGTTTTTGTGTTTATCCCATAAAAAGATAGAAGCTTGCTGGAGTTGTTTGTGTTCTCGCAAAGTATTAAATCCACCTTCGATAAAACATTAACCGCATTATAGGTTATATCTTGAAGATTTCCTATTGGGGTTGCTACAATAAACAGCTCGCCTGTAGTTACTTCATGGGCTTTCATAAATACTCGTGACGATAATGTTTCAAAATACAAACCTTAACATAGATTCATCACTGCGAGGAGGCTCCATACGACGTGGCAGTTGTCCAGAAAAAATAACAAATAACTGGATTGCTTCGTCTCTTCGTTCCTTGGAATGACGATGTTTTATCATAGTTATTACTTCATAGGCTTTTGACATATGCGATATTAACTTTGATCAAATTCAGATTCAATCTCACGGATTTGCTGGTTCCTCGTTTCCTCAGCACGTTTTTTCTTCATTTTTTTGCGTTCAGATTTAAACAAAATTAACCCAGCACCAATTATCAGTGCATACCCAAAATAAGAAGGGGTGAGTGGAATTTCTGCAAAGAATATATATCCAAGGATCCCAGCAAATACAAGCCTAGAATACTCGAACGGAATTACCACGGAAAGTTCAGCATGCTTAAGTGCTTTGAAGTGCCCTATTACATGTAAAAAATAACATAGCGCAATAAATGCGATTAATCCAATATGTGTTGTTTCAATGCCAAGGTTACCAAAGTCTATGAAGCTATTAGGATATTTTATCTCAAGTGCGCCAGTTACATGATAAACTGTTTCCCAATTCATAAAAGCGATTGGGAAGGCAATAATAGATGAGAAAAGCATTACATAAAAAAGTTGGACCTTGGTTTTTTCAGTTTTGCCAAGAATTTTTATAACGGTGCTATTGAGTGACCAAAAACCAATTGCTAAAAATACAAATATATAATGGCTATTTATATTAGTATTTAATTCATAATGCTTGCCCATTATAGTATTACTTAACCATAAAACATAGTCCGGCTTAATAATTAATATTGCGCCTATGAAGCTTGCTATAATTACAAAAAATTTAGTTTTAGTTGCGGATTCTTTGAAGTATAAAATCCCTATAATCAATAGAATTATTTGT
>JAJTHY010000129.1 GCA_021298045.1 Candidatus Jidaibacter sp. | reverse complement strand
CGAAGGCGTAGTCCTCGCGCCCTCCGCGTTTTGGATTACTTGAGTTTCTTTGCCATCCATGATAGCTACGCAGGAATTAGTTGTTCCTAAGTCTATCCCTATTACAATATCTTTTGCCATATTATTAAACCATATTAAATTGAATTCTGTAGTCATGATATAGTGGGCACATTTTTTTTTACAAGTAGGATAGAGAAAAAATTTTGTTTATTTATTAGCTACGCAATATAATAGCTTTATACCGCAAGGCTTAAGAGGAAAAATGTTAGATAAAATAATTAATACCTACCAAACCTTTATTCTAGATGTTTGGGGTGTACTGCATGATGGCGAGGCTTTGTTGCCAGGGGCTCACAACTTCATAAACAGACTAAAGCTTGAGAAAAAAAACTTTTTCCTTCTCTCCAATTCACCTAGACCAGTTGAAGATGTGAGTGCAAAACTTGTATCCTTGGGCCTAAATATTCCAAATACCAATATTCTTACTTCCGGACAATTCTTTATAGAGGCTTTGGCAAACCCAAACATAACCGGTACAAATTTAGCGGGCAAGGCATTTATAATTGGGGCAGACAAACATAAAGAACTGGTAGCAAGCTCGGGAGTAACGGTTGCGGAATCTTTACAAGACTCTTCTTATATTTTGATACTGGCTTTTACAAATAAACTAGAAGGGATACAAGAGCATACCGAAATTTTTAAGCAAGCGATCACTTTTAAGCTACCTATGCTATGCATTAATCCAGATAAAACCGTAATTCACGCTGGAGCCAGAAATTATTGCCAAGGACAATTTGCTTCGCTTTATGAGGCTTTGGGCGGTAAGGTATTTTACTTTGGAAAACCATATGTAGAAATTTATGAATACTTGTTCAAAAAACATGGATTAACTAAAGATAAAGCTATTATGATTGGTGACTCTTTGGATACAGACATACGTGGGGCAAATAATTTTGGGATTGACTCAGCTTTATTGCTTACTGGAATTTATAAAGATGAGACAGATGTTGCAAATTTATTAAAATTATCTACAAATATCCCAAGCTATATATTAGATAATTTGGTAAACACTTATGCACAAACCAACATCGCAGGACTTACTAGTTGATATTTCTAAACTTTCTTTAATAGAAGAAGAGCCCCAGGTAAAAATTTTAATTGAAAACATTAAGGTCACAGACCATAGTTTGATGTCGATTCAAGCAAATGCTACACGATATGCCAAAATAATTCGCGATGCTAAATCTTCTGCCATAGAGAGTTTTATCCATGAGTTCTCGCTTTCGAATGAAGAGGGAGTAGCAATCATGTGTCTTGCAGAGTCATTGTTGCGGATACCAGACAAAGAAACTGCAATGGCTTTGGTTGAAGATAAATTAAAAGACAAAGACTGGGCTGAGCATTTAGGAAATAGTGAGTCTTTATTTGTAAATGCATCTTCTTGGGGGTTACTGGTAACTGGCAAACTCATGAAATTGAAGGAGTCTAATTTCTCAATCAACAGATTACTGAATAGAATTGGTAAGCCATTAGTTTTGCAAAGTATCAAAGCAGCGATCAAAATTATTTCCAACGAATACATCTTAGGCGAGGATCTAAAATCTGCCTTGGAAAATGCAAAAAAGATTTTAGCTTCTGGATATAAGATATCGTTTGATATCTTGGGTGAGTCTGCAAGAACTATTGAACAAGCTGAATTTTATTATGATGAGTATCTCAAAGCTATTGGGGAGTTAAGCAAACATTCAGATAAGACCTGCCCTATTTATAATAACCATAACTTGTCGGTAAAATTAACGGCTCTGCACGCAAAAGTTATGTATAGGAAGGAGCGCATCCTTGAAGCAGAGCTTTTACCAAAGCTTAGACATATGATATCGCTCTGCAAGGCAGCTAACATATCGCTTTCGTTTGATGCAGAAGAAGCCTTCCGCCAGGACATATATTTGAAAATACTAACAACATTAGTTTTGGAATCAGACTTTGAAGGCGTTGGCTTTGTGCTTCAAGCGTATCAAAAACGCACATTTAAAATCATCGATTATGTCGCAACCCTAGCAAAACAATCTGGCAAGCGAATACCTATTCGCCTGGTAAAAGGAGCTTATTGGGATGGAGAAATAAAATTTGCCCAAGAATTTGGGCTTGAGGGATACCCAGTATTCACTAAAAAGGAATATACTGATGTTTCCTATCTTGCTTGTGCGCAAAAGATATTAAGTTATCAAACTTTATTTTATCCGCAATTTGCAACACATAACGCCCATACAGTTGCCGCAATTATAGAGCTAGCAAAAGGTGCTGAATTTGAATTTCAACGCTTACAAGGCATGGGCGCGGCTTTGCATAATAAGCTTATAGAAGAAGGTTATAAATCACGTATTTATGCTCCAGTGGGCAAGTATGAGGATTTGCTTGCATATCTCATGAGGCGCTTGCTGGAAAATGGGGCCAATAGCTCATTTGTTAATTTAGTTTCAGATAAGAGCAAATCTATTGCCGAGCTGGTACAAAATCCTATTGAAAAATCTGTTGTTAGCTTAAAAAGAACCTCAAACATTCCATTACCAAATTTAATTTATGGAAGCCTACGCAACAATTCAACTGGTTATGACCTAGGCTATAAAGCGCAATATAAAAACTTTTCTACTCAGCTAACTTTACTGAAAGAAGCACAATACGAAGCTTACTCTATTGTAAATGGTAAAAAGCACACGGGTGATGATTTTAGAGAAGTATATAATCCAGCAAATGCGAATGAAGTAATCGGTAAAATATATTATGCAGATAAAGCATCTCTTGCCACTGCTTTGCAAACAACTGAGCATGGCTTTATAGCCTGGAGCGCAGTAAATGTATATAAAAGAGCAGAAGTAATACGTAAAGTTGCTAAGCTATTACAAGACCATAAGTTTGAAATTTACTCCCTGCTAATACGCGAAGCGGGTAAGACTATAGATGATGCCATCTCCGAATTACGCGAAGCTATGGACTTTGCTGAGTACTATGCAACCATGGCAGAACGCGCCTGCGGACAACCCCTTGCCTTACCAGGATATACAGGTGAATCTAATACTCTATCGTGGCATCCTAAAGGGGTATTTGTATGCATTAGCCCTTGGAACTTTCCGCTGGCAATCTTCCTGGGGCAGATACTTGCAGCACTTGCAACAGGTAACTCGGTACTGGCAAAACCTGCGGATAACACATCACTAATTGCAACATTCGCCGCTAAACTAATACATAAAGCTGGGGTTCCTCATGATGCCTTCCAACTTTTAGTCGCCAGAAGCAAAGATATATCAGAACAAATATTAACCAGCGCAAAGGTAAAAGGTGTATGCTTTACTGGGTCCAGTAGTGTTGCGCTTAACATCAATAGAACTCTTGCACATCGCGAAGCACCAATTGCGTCCATCATCGCAGAAACTGGTGGGCAAAACGCCATGATTGTGGATAGCTCTGCGCTCTTGGAGCAAGCCGCTGACGCTATTATTAATTCAGCATTCGGTAGCATAGGCCAAAGGTGCTCTGCACTTAGAGTACTATACGTGCAAGAGGAGGTGGCAGACAAGCTTGAAAACTTGTTGATAGGCTGCATGAACCAATTAAAAATTGGCAATACATACAATCTTGAGTGCGACATAGGCCCAGTTATAAGTAACGCCGCACGCAAAGAATTGGAAACTCACATTAAGGTAATAACCAAGAAAAAAGGCTGCTCATTAATTGCAGTACATCATCAAACGAAAGATGCTTCATTGAAGAATGGTAATTTTTTCATGCCCCATATAATTTCGATAAGAGGTATAAGCGATTTAATGCAAGAAAACTTTGGCCCAGTCTTGCACATAATTCGCTACAAAGCGAAGGAACTGAACGGAGTTATTGCCGAGATAAATGCAACCGGTTATGGCTTAACCTTTGGGTTACAAACCAGGATTGAAGAAAGAATACAGCAAGTAGCAAGCAAAGTACATGCGGGTAATTTCTATGCAAATCGCACCATTATTGGAGCTATGGTAGGCACTCAGCCATTTGGTGGGGAGAATAATTCTGGAACTGGTTTCAAAGCAGGCGGACCATATTATTTGTTTAAGTTTATGAATGAGCGGGTAGTTACAATCAATACAACCGCGATAGGTGGCAACTTAGATTTGTTGAAAAGATAATGTTAAAGCCAAAAGTTATCGATAAGCTCATTAAGATTAATGAGGAAAATCTTGAGCAAAAAATCAAAGAAAAGAGCGACCAAGACATTGTGGTGGCCGAATTGCAAAAGAAAATTGATGCCATTGCCCATGAGGTAGAGCTAGAAAAAGCTGTAGCCACCCAAAACACTGATATTACTTACGCTTTTCAAAATTACTACCTGCAAGCTAAACGCAGACTGCTTGAGCTGGCTGCCCAGCTTACGATAGAGCAACTAAGGCTTGACTCCATAATCGAAGAGCTTAAAATTATACATATGGAAGTAAGGAAATATGAGTATTTAAGCGATAAGCTAAAAGCAGAATCTTTGAAAGATGAAGCAAAAAAAGAAGCTAAGCTAATAGATGAATTTAATATAATTAATTCAAAATGAAATGTGCACAAATTGTTGATGGTAAAATCCAAATTGCCCATGCCCCAATTCCAAAACCACAGAGTTTTGAAAGGCTGATCAAGGTTAAAGCATTTGCCATCAATCGTGTGGACATACTGCAAATAGAAGGCAGATACAATTCTCCAGATGGCAGCTGTATACCAGGGCTTGAAGTAGCAGGAATCGATATGAACACGGGTGAAGAAGTATGCTCACTATTAGCATCTGGAGGCTATGCAGAATATGTATGCGCCCACGAAGATCACATAATAGCAAAACCCAAGAGCTTCACTTTACTTGAAGCAGCAGCGTTGCCAGAAGCGATGATTACAAACTATATGAATATATTCAAAAATGCAAAAGCTGCCAGTGGCGAAACAGTTTTGATTCATGGAGGCACAAGCGGCATAGGCTCAATGGCGATTCAAATGGCAAAACTCAAAGGCTTAAGAGTTATAACTTCAATTGGGGAGGACCATAAAAAGAATTTATGCCTTAATTTAGGTGCTGATTCAGCTATAAACTACCACTCCGACTTTGGTCAATTGCTAAAAAATGAAGTCGATGTTGTTCTTGATATTCTGGGCGCGGAGCATTTTGAGAAAAATATATCATGCTTGAAAATAGGCGGCAGGTTATGCTTAATAGCCTTGATGTCTGGTAGTAAAGCTCAGCTAAATTTAGCATCTGTGCTTATGAAGAATCTGAGCATTATAGGGTCCACGCTACGCTCTCAAAATAACGAGCAAAAACGTGATTTAATAAAGGGAGCTCTTAGAGAATTTTCTATACATTTAGCTTCTAAAAAGCTATGCCCAGTGATTGATTCCATATTTTTATTCTCCGACCTTGCGGCTGCCATAGATAGAGTGAGGTCTCGCAAGCATTTTGGTAAAGTAGTTATAGGGTTTTAACTATATATAAAACAAATGCTTAACAATTCATTAATTGTCTTTACAGTATAAGTAGTTAACTAAATAAAATTAATGATGATTCCGACTTTAGAATTTTCTGAATTGTTGATTACAAAAATATGCCATGACTTGGCAGCTCCTGTTGGCGCCGTTTATAATGGTGTTGAGTTTATAGAATCAGAGAAACTTCATGATTTAAAAGGTAATAAGGCCTACGGACTAATAAGTGAAAATTCCGAAATCGCTGTGAATAAAATAAAATTTTTCAGATACATATATGGCAAAAGCGATTCTGAAGGAGAAGTGGATACGACGCAGTTGGACTCTTTAGCGCAAGATTTTTTTAAAAACAGTAAAATCAAAATTGCTTTTAACAATGAAAAAGATGCCAAAAATTATATTAAACTAACCAATAGATCAGGTAGATTAGCCCTTATACTAACTACTCTTGCTGCAAATTGCATGATTTATGGCGGGGAGATAATAATTTATCTGCGAAGGTCTGATAAAGGAAAGCGTATCGTAGTAAGCGGAGTTTCAGAAAAAGCAGTAAAGCACTCCGATGAGCTAAACTCCATAATAAACAAGCCTTCACACAAAGAAATAAAATTGCAAAATGTGGTTATGCACTTAGCGGGATTGTTAGCTACCGATTTAAATTCCTCAATAAACGTAGCTCAAAGCAGCAATGAGATAAAATTTACGTTGGATTTATAGATCGGGAAATGTCATATAGCTAGTCTCTCCGTCAAAAGCCATACATCACTGATAACACGAGCATTTGAGAGCACAAATCAGTTGTGAAATCCATAAGAGAAGGCTATTATTTGGACATAAAGCTTATGGATTTTTACGTTAATTTTCGTCGCTGCAGTCGCTAAAGCTCCTTCCCAGGTGGCGCTGTTTATATGTTTTAGATTACTCAACTCCCGAGATAATTTCAGAGTTTTGACGGATGGACTAATCAGATTTAAACGCTTTACACCACTTGCAAAGCGTCGGGCAAAAGTCCAGCTGTTTGCATTTTCCACAACATTGCGTAATGACCATTCTTCTCGATTAGCTCTTTATGGGACCCATCTTCTATTATAGCACCCTTGTCAAAAACCAAAATTCTATCCATTTCAAGCAGAGTTGAAAGTCGGTGCGCTATTATAATTGTAGTCTTATCCTCAGACAAAACTCTAACGCTGTCCTGTATTTGCTTCTCCGTGTATGAATCCAAAGCAGAAGTTGCTTCATCCATAATCAAAATTGGCGCGTCTTTTAAGATGGCACGCGCTATGGCTATCCTCTGCTTTTGCCCACCAGATATCTTTGCCGCCCTTTCCCCAACTGCAGAATTATAACCATCTTCTAATTCCATTATGAACTCATGGCAATTCGCTTTTTTCGCAGCATCAACAACCTCTTCGTCTGTGGCGCCTTCACTAGAATAACGAATATTATCCATTATTGAGCGGTGGAATAACATAGGCTCCTGCGGAATTAAACAAATATTATCTCGCAAAGATTTAAGCGTAACTTGGTTTATGTCTTGGCCATCTATTTGTATGCTACCAGATTCGATATTAAACAGGCGCAAAATTAGATGTGCAAACGTGGTTTTACCGCTACCAGAAAGCCCAACCAAACCAACCTTTTGCCCCCCCTCTATAGTTAGGGTTTTTTCCTTGAATACGTTGTTGTTATGCTTGTATTTAAAAGTTACCCCAACAAACTCAATCTTACCCTCTGTAACTTTTAAAGCTTTAGCATTTTCATGCTCCATAACATCTATAGGGTCTTTAATAACCTTTAATGCCTGCTTGATAACTCCAATCTCTCTGAACAAATATGCCATCTCCACCGTCGCTGAAAATGCCAGCGTTAGTATGTTTAGTGTGGAAGTGAACACAAAGATCATTTCACCCAAGCTTATGTGGTCATCTTGCCAAAACCTAATAGTAATCCAAAATAACAAAGTTATACTTACCAGTGCCAACAGGCTAAGCAATACCTTAGACTTTTCTATGAACAGCAAAGTAGCCCTATTTTTTGCCCTTTCATCATCTTGAGCACCCCTTACATTTTCAACCTCAAAATACTGTTTTGTATACAGCTTGACATTTAGATGATTGTTCAAAGTATCAACTATTCGCCCCTGAAGGTAGGTTCTAGCTTCAGACTGAATTCTAGAAAGCTCCGCCGCCCTTGCACCAGTAAGGTAACAAATGGACAAATGCATAATCAACCAACTCAGTAGGATCATCGATAGCGCGATATCCAAATTCATGAATAACATTGATGAAATGAAAATAGCTATCACCAGCGGAATTAAATTATTGAAGATAAAATCTATTACAATACTCGAGCTTCGAGGCAAATCGCTTATTCTATTTGCTATGCTGCCAACAAAATTATTAGAAAAATATGCGTGCGAATGCCTGTTTACATATTCAAAAGCAGCCATCCTAATATTGGCCTCGAATTTAGGGTATATGGCCGCCGAAGCAAAACCTTGTAACCTCATTAAAAATTCTAAAAATATCCAGAAGGCTAAAGCTGAAAAAAACAAATGCCCTAGTTGGTTAAAAATCAAGCTCTTATCCTCAGCATACCCGCTGAGCGCGTCAATAATTTGGCCAGTTATATATGGCCAGATAGAGCTAGATAAAGAGGTGGCTAGGCATGCTATGAAAAAAACAAGGAAGTTAGCCTTTTGTCTTTTCATGAAGTGTATAAAGTATCCTAGCCTTTTATTAGGTATGCTTGACATAGGCCATAACAACTCCAAGGGGGGTTATCAACGAAACTACTATACGCTAAAATTTCTGGTTATCAAGATATAATGGGCTCACTTGAAAAATACAAGGGAGTCTTCAACAAACTGTGTCAAATAAATAGAAGGGATAGGATGAATTGATAGCGGAGAAAAATGATTTAGTGAATAAATAGTCAAGGTCTTGAGCGAAGCGTGCCTTGATTCTTTATTCACTAAATCATACAAATTTCCTAAAACTGAAGTGCAGCTATGCATAGTCCATCAAATTCGTAATTCTTTAAAGCTAGTTGCCAGTAAAAATCAAAAAGAATTTATGGTTGATCTGAAACTGGTATATCAAGCTGCAAGCAAGGAATTAGCAGAACATAATCTACTTTTACTTGATGAAAAATGGGGTACAAAATATCCTATGGTACTGAAATCCTGGAATGCTCATTGGGACAATTTATCTACGTATTTTAAATATTCTGCTGAGATAAGAAAGCTGATTTACACTACGAGTGCTGTTGAAGGCTTTCATAGGCAAATCAGAAAATATACCAAAACTAAAGGCGCTTTTACCTCTGAAAATGCTTTACTTAAGTTGGTATTTTGCGCTATAAAACAGATAACTGAAAAATGGAATCAGCCCTTACAAAACTGGGCCTTCGCCATTTCTCAGCTGGATATTTACTTCCCAAATAGACTAAAATTTGGTAGGTAATTATCAATTGACACAGTTATGTGAATATTCTCCCTAATTTACACTAATTTCATTTTCCTTATTATATTTTGTATACGCAATTACTCCTAATACTGCCGCCGTAATGGCTACTCTTAAAGCCACTGAGGATTTAATATTAATCGAATTATTTAAGATATAGTTAGAGCTAGAAGCAGAACACTCAAATAAATTTTCTCTAAAACAATACAACACTGATGACAATATAATGGTGGCTGCCCCTGTTGTGCACAATAAAAAATTTCTGTCTTCTTGTTTCTTCGCAGCTTCTGCTTGTGCTTTTGCTTCTGCCTCTTTTTGCTTAGCTTCCTCTAGTGCTTTTTTTGCACTTTCTTCTCTAGCTTTTAAACGTTCTAGGTAAGCTTTTGCTTCTGCTTGTGCTTTTACTTCTGCTTCAGCTTCAGCTTCTTTTTGCTTAGCTTCCTCTAGTACTTTTATTGCACTTTCTAGCAAAGCTTCTGCTTCTGCCTCTTTTTGCTTAGCTTCCTCTAGTGCTTTTGTTGCACTTTCTAGCAAAGCTTTTGCTTCTGCTTCTGCTTCTGCTTCTCGTTCATAGATAAGATTGAATGATTTAGATACATTTGTTGAATATTCCAAAAAGCGTTTAAAATTAGTTTTTTTAAAAGCACCTTTTTGCTCTTCATATTTGATATCAGGTTTCTTGCATTTTCTAGTTTGTGAATCATATTCTGTATATAAGGAATCCCCCATAATTCTGCATAATTGAGCAGCTTTATGGAAAACCAAAAAAGCATCATGTTTAGCTTGCTCTATCTTATCTTTGGGAACTGCCTTTAACAGGTCAAAAACTGTGGATCCTTGTACTTTTTTAGGTTTCCATATCCTTACTAAATCAACACAATGAGAACCATATAATAAAGCCTTAATTGCAATCTGGTTAGTGCATCCTTTTAAATCTTCATCAGTTACGTATGAATGCTCAAGACACGATCCATACAACTCTATCTCATCCTCATTTTTAAAAAGAGCTTTTGTGTCATCATCTGATTTGACATATTCAATAAAAAATTTTTTTGATGCTTCACGATATTTATTATATTCATTAGTTCCCCACCCATGCTCCCCTTCCCTACCGGAAACATAAAAAGCCATTGCTATTTGTAACTTTGCAATAAATTTTTGTTTATCATTAGGCGTGCTGGTTTGCTCCTGTAAGAAATTTAGAACATCCTCTCTAGCGTATTTAATATTAAAAGCTAAAACTTCAGGAACCATAGCCAATGTTCTAGCTGTATGTGCTAACCCGTGGTTTGATCTATAAACAATTTTGCTGTCATAATCACCTTTTTTATACGATCCATACTTATCATCTGCTATAAAAACTTCTCTATCCCGCTTGCAAATAACTGGGAAGCATGTTCCTTTCTCTTTTTTATATGGCTGTGATAAATGTTTATCATACGAATACTCCAAAGCTTTTTTAGTTATCTCCAATATCTTAGATGTTGTAAAAGCTTGTTTGAATTCTTCTAAAATCTTCTGTGCTTCCTCTGTTTTACTAGTATAATTATGTAATATATCGTAGGCATTATTTGGAAATGTGGTTTTTCTAATTTTATTTAAGTAATATTTTATCAACTTAGGATTTGGATTGTTAGTTATTAATTTAGACATAACTGATGCGAATTTTTGTACATATTCATCGGGGAGAGTTCCAAATTCCAAATTTCTATGAGAATACAGCTTTCTAACAAAAGGTATTCTGTTCTCATTACTTCCAAAAATAGATTTAAACGCATCTATTTGCTCTGTGCTTAATTTTTTTCCCTGCTTTAAAAGTGCGTTTTTTATGTAAAAAATATTATCTAATATTTCATGTCGCGCCATATTCACTCTAGGTGCTCCGACTTTGTTGCGACAAAGCTCATATATATTGACATTAAATACTTCACAAATTTTTTTGCAAACGTCATTATCGAATTCCATATATTTTGCAACATATTTTATGTTATGAAACGAAGTGGCATAATAGTTTTCCTGTTCTGTTTTAAGATATTGATGCGCAAATTCTTTTATGAGTTCATGAGAAAGCTTTAACTGCTTTGCTGCACGTATATATAATAATGTTTTTTTAAAATTGCCTTGAAAGTCTTTTTGATTATTGATAATAAGCTTGCAATGCTCGATTAAACTTGGTTGGGTTAGCATAAGTTCATTGTTGAGACTTAAATTTCTTTCAAAAGTTTCTGGAGTAGATCTGATATACTCTTTTACTGTTAAATTAATCTTATTTTTAAGTTCTTCCTCGTAATGTTGGTCTACTGGTAATAGCAAATTTTGATTGCTTGAATAAGATTGTCCATATACAAACTGAACTTTCATTTCTTCAATTGAATAACCTTTCAAATCTGTGTATGTATCTAATATCTCCTTATGTTGATCGTATTGAAAGCAAGTTGCTTTCCATAAATCAACTATTTCATCATTAGTAAATGTACACTTAGTGAAAGATGATGTTGCTAATCCATCAGTTGTATAACAATAAATATCTAATTCTTTGCCATGAATCCTTTTAAATTCCTGCTGCATGAATATAGCCTGTAGCTTAAAATGTGATGGTCTACTACTACGCATTTCTATAACTCTAGAAAATCCTTCTTCAACGTTATTTATATAAGATACACCCTCATAAAAATAGATTCCTGAAATTTCATCAATATGCACATCGTATTGAATTTCAGAATGCTTAGAATTATTAAAATTAGAGTCATGACCTTGTTCTTGACGCGCTTTTATCTTTTTAAGTTTTTCTTTAGCTTTTTCTTCATCTAGCCTTTTTGCATACTGATGCTCGATTTTCGCGCCGCCACCAGTGTTTTTATCGCTTACGGCTATTGAAACAAATTTCTTGAAATCTGGATTAAATACACAATACCCCACAGAGCAATATGGTTGAGCATCTTTATAACCTGACGCTAAACAGAAAGATCTAGATAAATTACCAATCGACCTTTTTGCCTTTTTAAATTCAACGCCTGCGACAGTATTATTTTTATTAATTTTCTCACTGGGGAGCGGTATCCCTCTAATTAAAGGGTATTCAGAAATTTTTACCGATTCTTCTACGTATCCTTTCATGCCACATCCTTATAAGTAATTTTATAAATTATACTACATAAATGTTAACGTTTGATTAAAACGCATAGTAAAAGTAAAAATATGTTATCGCACCTCCTATTATATTGAAATATAATATACTCCCCTTTTTATGGGTGACTCCGAAAAATATTTTTATATTTTCTGGCGATCTCTCCTAAACCACTTCAAGACACAATTATTTACACGCTCCAGAAGTTTCGCTACAACCAAGACAAATACCTACGGCTGTACCACTTAAAATCCCATGCTTTTGTACACCTCATTTCTACCCTCATCTCTTATTGCCTTAAACCATCCAAGCCTTCTATCAAAACTCACTTTCTAATCCCGAATTGAGGTTATAAACATATTGAAGACTTTTTTATCACTCAAAATTTTTTCAAGGCAGGATGCAAGTGTTCGGTTAAGAACGGCTTTTGGTATTCTTATTCTCTTTCGCCTGGCTACGCGCTAAGTAAATGGATCCCCCAAAAATTAGAGCTGAACCTAGTATGGTGGTTCCATCTATAACCTGACCAAGAAACAGGTAGGAAATAATCGTTGCCATTATTAACCTTAAATAATCATAGGGTAGCAAATTGCTTATTTTGGTAGACCTATATGCATGAGTTAAAAATAGATATCCTCCAGCTGCAGTTGCAGACATGCACAGGCAAATTAAGATCTCCCTCTGAGATAAAATATGGGAATCTGTTAAAAAAAATGGGAAAGCGAGAGAGACAATTACAATATTAGTAAAAAACACAACCAGCACCGGATGCTGCCTGCCAGATAAATTTTTCGTGATGATTCCTCCAGTAGCCCACAGTAAGCAGGTAATAAGGGCATAAATAGCATAGTAATTAAAATTATCAAAATCCGGTTTAAGGATGATATAAGCTCCAATCAAGCCAATCATACTTACAACCCATTTGTCTGCGCTCATTTTGTCTTTCAAAAATATAATTGCTAGAACGCCGGTAAGTATAGGAGTTATATAAGTTAAACCAACTGCTTCTGGTATATTCATATTTGAAACCGCCATAACCCAAGCTGGGATACTTAGGAAATCAACAACCCCTTTGTAAATATTAATTTTGGCAAAGTTGAATTTATGAGATTTAAAAAGCATGAAGCCCGCAAACGGAGCTACCAGTACAATGCAAAAAAAGCTACGATAAAATGTAATAACTAAAGGGCTAATTTCAAGCGCATAAAGCTGTTTACTAAATACATTAAGTAGTGCAAAGCAGGTGTAGGCTAATGTTAGATAAACCAACCCTTGAAGCTCTTTACTTAATTTCTCAAATGACTTTTTCATATTCAATTACAAAATGCTTTTAGCTGCATCTACTATATCCATCACTTGTGGAATAGCGAGCTTTTCAAGATTCGCAGCATATGGTAATGGCACGTCTTTGCCTGTTACTCTAAGCACTGGAGCATCTAAATAATCAAAAGCTTGCTCCATGATCTGCGCACTGATCTCAGAGCAAATACCAGCATATGGCCACCCTTCCTCCACTAATACTACGCGGTTTGTCTTTTGTACCGAATTCAAAATGGTTTCAATATCCAAAGGTCTTAAAGTTCTAAGATCTATAACTTCAGCGTCAATATTATGTTCTGAAGCTAAAATCTCAGCAGCTTCTAAAGCATGTTTAACCTGTAAAGAAAAAGCGATTATGGTAACATCCGAGCCTTCTTTTAACACATTGGCTTTTCCTATTTCTACCAAATAATCATCGTTTATAGAATCTGGTGCGTCATGTGCATGGCCATATAATATCTCATTCTCAAGGAAAATCACCGGATTACCATCTCTAATCGCAGCTTTAAGTAGCCCCTTATGGTCACACGCTCTATATGGAGCTATAACCTTAAGACCTGGTACGTGTGCATACCAACTTGCATAGCATTGAGAGTGCTGAGCACCTACACGGGAAGCTGAACCATTGGGTCCACGGAATACGATAGGGCATTTCACTTGTCCACCCGACATGTAGTTAGTTTTTGCTGCGGAGTTTATAATGTGATCTATCGCCTGCATAGAAAAGTTAAAGGTCATAAATTCTACTATTGGCCTGAGGCCCGCAAATGCAGCGCCAACTGCAAGGCCAGCAAAGCCATGCTCAGTGATTGGAGAGTCAACCACCCTATCACCACCGAATTCCTGAAAAAGGCCTTGGGTTATTTTATAGGCTCCTTGATACTCTGCAACCTCTTCGCCAATTATAAATACAGAGTTGTCGCGCTTCATTTCTTCTAGCATCGCATCGCGCAGGGCATCTCTCACTGTTATCTGTGGCATACTTACTTCTCCAATTTTTTAGCAAATTCAACTACTCGCTTACCTAAATATTCTGCAGTTTCCCTATCGCTTTTAGCTGGGCTCAGGTCCAGGCTCTGATCTCCATTGATTTGGGACATCATCCCAATCCAACTGCCTATTCTATTCATGCGATCCCCGGTATGTGTTGATGCAGAAACACCAGCAGGTAAGTCTAATCCTATCCAAACCATCCCATGTTGGAAAGCAAAAAGTGCAATTTGCATCAGGGTGTTTAGCTTGTCGCCGCTAAGCGCTGAAGACGTTGTAAAGCCAGCCGCAATTTTATTACGCCATTTTTGGTGCCTATAAACTTCTGATGCGCTGTCCATAAAAAGTTTCATTTGACCAGAAACAGAACCCATATATGTGGGGCAACCAAATACTATTGCGTTACAAGTGTTTAAATATTCAAAATCTATTTCTTTTGTGCAATCGAATAATCGTGCTTCGCAACCCATGTGCTTAATACCAATTGCAACATGCTCGGCTATCACCTTAGTGCGTCCAGAGTTACTGTGATATATAACTGCTGCCTTTGTCATTGCTTTTAACCTTACTTATAAAATTGTATGTGAGCGTTTTTTCTTAATTTTCTAAAATGAGATTTTACCGCAACATCCATTTTTTTCTCGGTTAACATATGCCTTATTTCATTTTCATCTAAAACCTGATCTTCACTAGATATAATTTTCTTATCCAATAATTTAAATATATGAACACCATCTGAGAGTGCCATGGTCTCTATATCTCCAACATGAAGACGCATTAGTTTGCGGGAAATATCAGGCTGAATTTGATTGGAAGCAACCCATCCAATTTCTCCGTATGATTGGGCAGTTTGTGCTTGCGAAAACTCTTTAGCTAGGCTACCAAAACTTGCTCCTTTTTTGATCTGTCCAACCAATTTCTCTGCAAAGAGTTTGTTCTTTTGCACATCGGATTCTTTGCGGTATAAAAGCACAATTTCAGCAAGTTTCAGCTCAGCAGTTTCAGCCGCACTTTTAGCTACCTTTTCAATTCCAGCTCTGCTCTCAGCTACTTCTTTATCGGTTACACTTATGTTAGGCTGTATTTGGTTGGCTAATATCTTAGACCACATCAATTGGTGCTTAATCTGGTTCTTTAATTCCGCTGCATCTATTTCTCTGCTTTTCAAAAAATCTACCAAGTTCTCTCTTGGGATTTGATTGCGGTCAGCTAATGCCAAAAAGGCTTGGTCTATTTCTTCATCATCAACTTCTATCTCTAAACGCGCTGCTTCTCTCTTGATCAATTGCTCGTCTATCAAAATATCCATTACTTTGTCTTTAACTAAATTATAAGAGTTATTGTTATGTGGCATGCCACTTGAGGCAATTATTAACTTAGATCTAGCTTTAATATCGCTTTCCGTAATGGGCATACCAGCTACAGTCACCCGGATTCCATGTTCAGCAGAATATGAAATATTAGGGAGCATCAGTACAATAAAAAATAATGCAGAGAGTATCTTAGATATCATAATTCCTCTAAAAAGTTGGTATTGAAATATTGAAGATATAATTGGTTGATGGTTTTAAATCTTTTAACCTTGTATAATCTCTTTGTATACCAATTTGTATAGAAAGGCACTCATTAGCAGTTCGTATTAAAATTCCATTCGATATCAGCCTAGTGCTTTGATCTTGTGGTTTTTTGCCTAACTTAGTTTTAACAAAAGCGTCCACCCATAATTCTCTATAAAATTTGTATCCAGCATTTACTTGTATTTCTTGCCTATACAAATTCATTCGTGATTTATCCAAAATATTTTTATTAACCATAAAATGATAGAAGCTGAAAATATAATTAGTGTCAGAGTAACTTGATCCAAATTCATTTCTGTTTACAGAAAAATTTTTATTGTCAAATCTGGTTCCATTGCTTATTTGCACATTTGGGTTAAGCGTTAAGCTAACCTTGCTAACATAGTCAGACCTATAACCTAACATTCCACTAGCTTTATCAAAATTATAATCCTTATCAAATCGATAAGATTGACCTAGTACTAGGCTTAAGTCGTTAAAATAACTAGATTTAATACTGGATCTAATGCCGTAGTTAGCGCGGTTGCCACTTTCCATCAAGTCATAGCCTTTGTATCTGTTGGATGAAAATAAGTTAGAAGTAGAAATTTCAGGCGCTTGGCTATCCTCGTTATCAACTATTTTTAAATTTGACCGCTTAGGGCTTACTGTAAGCTGAGCAATTGGGTCTATGGTTATAAAATTGCCATGCATAATTTTATACAAAGGCATATTTAGCGAGGTTGTATATTCTGGGTGAAACCTACCCTCTGTACCACTTCTACGAGCATCGGGAATATAATTACTAACTACTTTAAGCTGCTTAAAATCCACGTTGTAAAGATCTCCCCTAGCAGAAACTTGATTTTTCCAAATCAGCCCAAACTTTGTTATATAGTTTTTGTCAAGAGAAGCAATAGATACAAATCTATTGTAATTCATGCCTTGTGGCCTTGAGAGGTTAGTATAGTCAGCTAATATCTCAGCTTTAACCCCCAATCTTTTTAACGTAGTATCATAAATATAAGTTGCTTGTGGAAGTGCTGCAGCGGTTGTTTTTGCACTTGTGTTGGGGCGTAGATCTTGAAAAAATAAGCTCCTTACTGAGTAATATGAATTGTGGGTTACATTTCTAAAGTGCGCATCTGTTTTGAGTAAATCCTCTTGGGAAAATTTATATTTCTTTGTATATGTCTTTGTAGGGTCCATAATTCTCTTAGAATTCAAAGTAAAAACTCCGAACAAATAAGGTTTATTAAAGTAGTACTTTCCTGCGAAATCATAATGTCCTCGGTTATATTTTTTACCAGGAACTGCATCACCATTCTTTGTATATTTTTCAGTATGCGTTATTGAAGAAAAAACTTTATATTCGCCGTGCTTAAGCTTATGCCTAAATTCTAAATCATATACATTTCCAACTTCAGAATTAAATTGAACGCCAACGGTTGCATCCATATTTGAAGATATCACTTGATAATACGGAATATGGACTGATTTACCGAGATCTTTAGACTGTCTAAATCTTGGAATTAAAAACCCTGATTTATTCTTAGCCCCAGGTGCTGGACTAGAAAGATATGGTGTGTAAAAAATTGGAAAGCCAAACACATCTACTTTTGCGTCTTTATAGTATATTCTCTCATCTTCTTTGTTTAACTCGGCCTTGTTAGAACGGAATTGCCAAAGTGGGAAATCAGGGGAGAAGTTGGTCTCACAAATTGTACATGGGGAATACACCATTTGATTTAATTCCATCAGGTTCTCATCCACCATCTCTGCGTATCCAGCCGCTATCAAGCTGTTTTTATCAAACCTACCTTTAAAATTAGTTATTACCCCAGCATCTTTTGTTCTATTGATCCTGGCTTTATCGCCAAAATAAACGCTTCCATCTTCCCGAACTATTGAAATATTGCCATTTGCATAAACTTCTTCTGTACCTTTGTGATATGTTATTTCATCTGCTATTATCACCTGATTGTCTTGAGTGACAATAACATTGCCAGTCCCGTAGATTAAATCTTTTTCCTTGTCATAATAAAGCTCATCCGCCACAACATCCACAGGGCTATTGCTGCTTTTTACATCAAAAGTAGAGCCCGCAAAAGCTTGATGCGCAAACAAGATGAGTATAATTATATGTCTTATTATCACTTATGCCCCGTTGACACAATCGTGATATAACTCAATAAACTTCAACGCTAAATTATTCTTAACGTCAAGCCCATGCTCGTCAATACAGTTAACCGGCATAATTTCTACAGCAGTACCAGTCAAAAACGCCGCATCAGCTTTTTTTATTTCATCGGTCGTAATTTTACGCTCCACAACTTTCACACCATTTGATTTTGCAAGTTCTATCACTGTTTGCCTAGTAATTCCATTTAAAAAACAATCTGGAATCGGAGTATGCAGTTCATCGCCAAAAACAAAAAAGATATTCGAAGTAGAAGATTCGGTTATGTACCCTTCTGCGTCGAGAACTATTGCATCATCAAATCCCAAATCCATAGCATCATTTTTTATGATAGTTGAAAGGGTATATATGCAAGATGCTTTAGTAAAATAGGGTGAAGCATCAGCTGCTGGCTTCTTCCAACTGCTCACGCATAGCTTCATGCCAACATCTCTCATTTCATCTCGATTATGAAGAAAAGACTTCCAAGCTGTAACCGCAACGTTTGTTTTGCAGCCTCTGCCGTCTATTATCATAGTTTCTGCACCACGCCACACTAATGGGCGTATATATCCAGATTTTATATCATTGTACTCAATTACCTTTTGCGCTGCCTCAGACAGCTCCTCTACAGTAAAGCCCAATTCCATATGCAAGGTTTTGGCTGAGATTTTGAAACGTTCAAAATGTTCTTTAAGTTTAAATGGCTTTCCATTATATACCTTAATTCCCTCAAATGCAGAGCTACCATAATTAAGTCCATGGCACAAAATATGAGTTTTCGCATCCTGCCACTCAACATATTGGCCGTTAAACCAGATTTTTCCTATACGCTTATCAAATGGAATTATATTGCTCACACCCCCTCCTTAAATGTGTTATACTCCGTATTTTTCGAGTACACTTATACATAAACTTTTTGTTCAGAATTTCATGGCAGCAGATTACCTAAAAAACCTACCAAAAACTAGTGAACTTATCAGAATTTATAATTTAGAAACTAATAAAAAACTAGGGCAAAATTTTTTACTTGATGACTCTATAACAGATCAGATATTAAATCACCTACCAAATCTTTCAAATAAAAGGATTTTAGAGGTTGGCCCTGGTCCCGGAGGATTGACTCGCTCTATCCTTTTTAAGGAGCCTGAGGAGTTGTACGCTGTTGAATACGATCATAACTGCATACCAATTTTGCGGTTAATTGAAAAAGAGGCTGGGGGTGTGTTGAAGGTTATTCAAGCAGATGCTCTCACTTTTGATGAGACAATTATACCAGGTATAATTTCCATAATAGCAAACCTCCCATATAATATAGGTAGTAGTCTGGTGTTAAAGTGGCTTGCGAATATAGATAAATTTGAATTCATCGCGGTAATGCTGCAAAAAGAAGTGGCTGAACGCATTTGCGCCGCGCCTTCCACCAAATCATATGGACGGCTCTCGATCGCAGCCCAAAGCGTTGCTGATGTTGACATTATGCTCGAGGTAGACCCACACCACTTTTACCCACCACCAAAAGTAACTTCAACTGTGGTGAGGTTAATACCAAAAAAAGATCGCATCCCCGTTGACAGCAAAATCTTGGAAAAAGTAACTGCTGCGGCTTTTGGGTTAAAACGCAAAAAGATCAAAACTTCCATGAAAAGCATTATCTCTGCTGAAGACTTGGAGCTATTAAATATCGATGCTAACAAGCGTGCGGAAGATTTGGAAGTTGCGGAGTACATAAAAATAACCCAATTTTTAGCAGCACGAAAATGAGCTACCCGATATTTTCACTTAAAAGCGCTGACTTAAGTTTTGGCGGAAAAAATATTTTGGAAAGTGTGGATATTGATATCTATGAAAGTGATAGGATCTGCCTGGTTGGTAAAAATGGCGAAGGAAAATCCACCTTAATGAAGTTGATATGTGATGAGCTGCAGCTAGATTCTGGCGAGCGTTGGATTTTACCCGGCACTAAAATCGGCTATCTACCGCAGCAATTTTTTGAAAACTTTAAAAGTAATATAGAAGAGTTCCTGCTTTCCAGCTTTACGAGCGAAGAGCGCGAGCTTAAGCGTTATTTGGTAAACGTTATAACCGAGCCGCTACAGATTGACAAAAGTCGATATCTAAATGAACTTTCTGGCGGGCAGTTGCGCCGTGTATTTTTGGCTAAATCATTAATTCAAGAACCTAACCTACTTTTGTTAGATGAGCCCACTAACCATTTGGATATAAGAACCATAGAATGGCTAGAAGACTACCTTAAAACGTATAAGGGTGCCGTTATTTGCATAAGCCATGATCGCAGCTTTTTGCGAAACATTTCTAACAAAACCTTCTGGCTGGAGCGCGGGAATATAAAAACCTTAAACAAAGGATATGAGCATTTCGACGATTGGTCCATTCAGGTTTATGAACAACAACAGCGTGAGTTAGTAAAACTCTCCAAAAAACTTGCTGAAGAAGAAGATTGGAAGCATCGAGGCGTAACTGCCCGCAGAAAAAGAAATCAGCGAAGACTTGCGGAGTTGCATGAACTCAGAGACAGGTTGCGCGCAGAAAAAGCTGCCATGAAAGAAGCGCGTACGGAAATTGAGTATACGCAGGCGGACTCTTTTAAAAAGTCTAAGATTGTTATGGAAATCGAGAATTTGTCATATCAAATTGGTGATAAGATTATTATTAAGGACCTGAATTTGGTATTGGCCAAAGGCGATAAGCTTGGGCTAGTAGGCCCTAATGGCTCTGGCAAAACCACTCTGCTCAACATACTAACTGGGAACTTGGAACCAAACTCAGGGCGCGCTAAACTCGGCAAAAATATCGCAATAACTTATTACGACCAAAAAAGAAGCGATTTAGACCCAGACGAAACAGTTTGGTCTACTATGTGTGGTGGCGGCAGCGATTATATCAAGGTTGGTGAAAAACTTGTGCATGTAGTCTCTTACCTTAAAAATTTCATGTTTGACCCTAAAATATTGCGCAACAGAATTAGCACATTATCTGGCGGCCAGGCAAATAGGCTAATGCTTGCCAAGACGTTAGCTAGTCCAGAATCGCTTTTAATTCTTGATGAGCCAACTAATGATTTAGACATGGATACATTAGATATGATCCAAGAAATCCTTTCCGACTATCAAGGGACGCTAATTCTAGTGAGCCATGACCGTGACTTTCTTGATCGCATTGTAACCAAAAGTTTAATCTTCGATGGCCTAGGGAACACAGAAGAGTACTACGGAAGTTACCTGGAATATACCAATATACTAAATAAAAAGACCGAGAAGCCCGCCAAGCAAAACAAAAAGCCCGAACCTGTTGCGGAGGTCAAACAACAAAAAGTCAGCTTTAAAATTAAGCATGAGCTCGAGACTATTCCTAAACTTATCGATGCATTGGAATCTGAGATAGCTATAATTGAAGAGGAGCTATCCGACCCTAGTTTATATAGTAACGATCAAGAAAAATTTTTAGACCTCAGCCAAAAGGTGAGAAACAAAAAGGCAGAGCTGGAATACCTTTGGATCCGCTGGGCGGAGATATAGCTAAACCCTTATAAAATGGATACGCTAATGCTACGCCTTTTCAATAAATTTTCACCTATTTTGCCTTTGAAATATATCTATATTCCATGCGTAAAATAGGCAAAAATTTATGAGAAAATTCTTGATTTTCGTACCCATTTT
>JAJTHY010000173.1 GCA_021298045.1 Candidatus Jidaibacter sp. | reverse complement strand
GGTATTAATTGAAGCTTTTATCCATGTTCGTGTTGTAACGCCGTTGCTTCTGAATTTTAATGCGGTCGCCCTGCTTGTGTTATCAGTGATGCATGGCTTTTGACGGACCGACTAATTTATAGCCAAATCGGCATAAAATAAGTTTTGATACTACCCATAAGCATCAATAAAAAACTTTACCTTTGCGTTTTATTTTCCTAATCAACTGCAATACTCCATAAAGCAGAGCTTCTGCAGTTGGAGGGCAGCCAGGAACATAAATATCAACCGGCACTATAAGATCACAACCACGCACCACAGAGTAAGAATAGTGATAATAACCGCCACCATTTGCACAACTACCCATAGAAATAACATATCTAGGTTCTGGCATCTGATCATATACTTTGCGCAGAGCTGGGGCCATTTTGTTTGTAAGAGTTCCGGCTACTATCATAACGTCAGATTGTCTAGGGCTAGGGCGAAACACTGCACCAAATCTATCCAGATCATACCTACTTGCTGCGGTATGCATCATCTCCACAGCGCAACATGCAAGCCCAAATGTCATAGGCCATAGAGAACCAGAGCGCGCCCAATTCGCAAGGTCATCCACCTTAGCCAAAACGTAGCCACGATTATTTAGCTCATCTTCAAAGCCGTTAAGTAATTCATCCTGAAGTACTATTTTTTTTTCTGACATATACTTCTCCTAAATTAATAGTTAGCTGCGACGCCCCAATTTTTCAAATTAACGGAGTATACAATTACTTCCATTCAAGAGCCCCACGCCTCCATTCATAAATGAATCCAACTGCTAGTATAAATAAGAAGAACATCATAGACCAAAAACCCAATTCTGGTAATAGGTTTAGAGTAATTGCCCATGGAAATAAAAATGCTATTTCCAGATCAAATATTATGAATAAAATTGAGACCAAATAAAATCTAACATCAAATGGCATTCTGGAATCGCCAAAAGATTCAAAACCGCATTCATAAGCCGAACTCTTTTCTGTATCGCCACGCACTCTGGCAACGAAAAAAGGTATGAGTATCATAACTGTGGCCAAACCAAATGCGATAACCAAAAACATGAATATTGGTAAATAGCTTAACAATAGTCCATCATTCATTTGCTTAGCCCATTAAATTCCTAGTTGCTGCAGGGAGCTTCACCGTTATGCCATCCATCGAAGAATCCAAAATGATTTGACACCCTAACCTTGAAGTATGCGTTAGTCCGAAAGCAAGGTCAAGCATATCTTCTTCATCTTCGCTAGCAGCGGGTAATTTATCAAAGAATTCTTTATCAACAATAACATGGCAAGTGGAGCAAGCAAGCGAGCCTTCACACGCACCTTCCAAGTTTATTTTGTTTTGATGAGCCACCTCCAAAAGGGAGAGCCCAACCTTGGCAATAACCTTTTTGGCCTCACCATCTTGATCAACAAAAATCACCGAGATTTCATTCATTGCTTTAGCCCTTTTTAGCCTTACCCTTGTGCTCAGGTTTTTTAGCTGGTGATTTAGCAACTTCTTTGCTTGCTACTTTTATAGCAGATGCATTTAAAACTTCAGACACCATTTCCCTACGCACCCTAATTTGCACATCATCCGCAATTTTAAGATGCAAGATTCCAGCATCCTCTTCAACTTTTACTATTTCGCCAAAAATACCACCATTAGTAACCACCTCGTTACCCTTAGCAACACCTTGGACCATCAATTGATGTTCACGCATTTTCTTTTGCTGAGGACGTATAAGCAAAAAGTAAAACACAACCATTATAAGCACAAGCGGCAACATGCTTGTCCATGGTGAAGGTTGTTTAGCTGCTATATCTGTAACTTCTTGTGCGAATGCGATGTTGATAAGGTCTAACATGATTTTAAATTTTAATTAATTTACATTGGCAGAGTATAACTAAAATCGTAATCTATAGCAACATCAAGATTATATGAAAATTTATGATAAAAATTATTTGCTGGAATCTTAACTCTTTAAAGCCAAGAATGCAAATCTTGGAAAAAGTAGTCGCAGAACATGAGCCCGACGCCATATTAATGCAAGAAATCAAATGTACCGAAGAAAATTTTCCATACATGGAATTAGAATCTATGGGATATAACATGGCTGTTTTGGGGCAAAAAACATTTAATGGTGTGGCTATTCTGTCCAAGTCACCCATTGAGGATGTAACCCGCGGAATCCCAGGTTTTATAGATGAGCAGGCTCGATATATTGAATGTGTAACCAATCTTAAAGGATTAACTCTTAGGTTAGCATCTGTGTATGTTCCAAATGGCCAAGAAATTGGCTCTGACAAATTCATTTATAAAATGTCTTTCTTAAACGCATTAAGAGAACACTTACAGAATATTAAAAAATTTCAAGAAGTGTGTGTGATCGCTGGAGATTATAACGTAGCGCCAGATGATATAGATGTACATGATCCGAAAAAATTAGATGGTAAAATTGGCTTTCATGTTGATGAAAGAATGGCATTGCGTTCAATTTTAAATGACGGCTTTTATGATGCTTTTCGGGAGAAACACCCTGCCGTGCAAGAATTTAGTTGGTGGGACTATAGAGGGCGCAGCTTAAGCGGAAATGAAGGTATGCGCATCGACCACGTGCTTGCCTCACCAGAAGCTCTAGATAAAGTATTTGATGTGCAAATACTAAAGAGTTATCGAGGATTGGAAAGGCCATCAGATCATGCCCCAATACTCACAACTTTGCGGAGTTAGTGAGTTCTTTAAACTCCCTGGCAGCGATGTTATAGCTAATCCCTTATAAAATGGGTACGAAAATCAAGAATTTTCTCATAAATTTTTGCCTATTTTACGCATGGAATATAGATATATTTCAAAGGCAAAATAGGTGAAAATTTATTGAAAAGGCGCAGCATTAGCGTATC
>JAJTHY010000116.1 GCA_021298045.1 Candidatus Jidaibacter sp. | reverse complement strand
GAATATTAACCTGATTTCCATCGACTACGCCTCTCGGCCTCGCCTTAGGGACCGGCTAACCCTGCGCAGATTAACTTTACGCAGGAACCCTTGGACTTTCGGCGGAAATGTTTCTCGCATTTCTTTACGCTACTCATGTCAGCATTCTCACTTGTGATATCTCCAGCATACCTTACGGTACACCTTCACAGACTTACACAACGCTCCGCTACCACTTAAGTAAACTTAAGTTCGCATCTTCGGTACATAATTTTAGCCCCGATACATTTTAGGCGCAGGATCGCTTATTTAGACTAGTGAGCTGTTACGCTTTCTTTAAAAGATGGCTGCTTCTAAGCCAACCTCCTGGTTGTCAAAGCCGTCCCACATCCTTTCCCACTTACCCAGGACTTGGGGACCTTAGATGGCGATCTGGGCTCTTTCCCTCTCGGCAATGGACCTTAGCACCCACTGCCTGCCTGCTGCACTATACTCATCGGTATTCGGAGTTTGATTAGGTTTGGTCGGGCTTTGGGCCCCCCTAGCCGATTCAGTGCTCTACCCCCGGTGGTAATCATATAACGCTCTACCTAAATAGATTTCGCGGAGAACCAGCTATTTCCGAGTTTGTTTGGCCTTTCACCCCTAGCCACAAGTCATCCCCTACTTTTGCAACAGTAGTGGGTTCGGTCCTCCGTTGGGTTTAACCCCAACTTCAACCTGCTCATGGCTAGATCACTCGGTTTCGGGTCTAATGCATCTAACTAATTCGCCCTATTAAGACTCGCTTTCGCTACGGCTACACCTATCGGCTTAACCTTGCTAGATACACTAACTCACTGACCCATTATACAAGAGGTACGCCGTCACACGGCCTGTATTGCTACAGTGTGCTCCGACTGCTTGTAAGCATTTGGTTTCAGGGTCTATTTCACTCCCCTTATCGGGGTTCTATTCGCCTTTCCTTCACAGTACTAGTTCACTATCGGTCGTTAGGGAGTACTTAGCCTTGGAGGGTGGTCCCCCCATATTCAGACAAGGTTTCACGTGCCTCGCCTTACTCAAGTCTCACAATGCTTTTTACCCGTACGGGACTATCACCTATTATCGTTGATTTTTCCAAATCATTCCGGTTATTACACTGTGAGCACTGGGCTGGTCCGCGTTCGCTCGTCACTACTAGCGGAGTCTCGGTTGATTTCCTTTCCTCCGGGTACTTAGATATTTCAGTTCTCCGGGTTTGCTTCTGTAAGCTATGTATTCACTCACAGATACCTCAATGAGGTGGGTTTTCCCATTCGGACATCTACGGGTCAAAGGTTATTGGCACCTCGCCGTAGCTTTTCGCAGCCTGTCACGTCCTTCATCGCCTCCTATCGCCTAGGCATCCACCAAATGCTCTTCTCATTCTTAATGCTGGTTATACGAATGATGTCGTTTACAGAACTAAGTCTTACTCTTTCGAGCATTGACTTCTATAAACATTATCTCATTCTGGCCTTGCAAGGCACAGAATGTTTATTTCAGCTACGTTTAATTTTTAATTTAATTAACCGCTTACAATTTCAAAAGAACAAGCTTTCGCTTGAAGTTGGCTTTTTTATTTCGCCGCCTTGTGAGACAGTGTTATAAAGAAAATTCCCACACACGTCAACTACATTTTTAAAAAAATTACCAACTTTTTTCAGTAGGCCACCCTCAAATGAGGAGTTATGCTATATATATCATAGCATTAACTCAGAAACAATTCTCTATTTAATGTTGAAAAATATCTAATTGCTCCCATCCCATTAAGTCTAACCGCGCTCTAACGGGCAGAAATTTAAAGCAATTTTGCGCAAGCTCAACCCTGCCCTCACGCTTTAGCATGCCATTTAACTTGTCTCTCAACGCATGTAAATAAAGAACATCCGCCGCCGCATAGGTTAATTGATCATGAGCAAGATCCGCCGCTCCCCAATCTGAAGACTGCTGTTGCTTGCTGATTTTAACGTTCAACAGCTCTGAGCACAGATCCTTGAGCCCGTGAGAGTCGGTAAATGTGCGGCACAGCCTTGATGCTATCTTGGTACAATATACATTTTCTATATCTATATTCAGATAATGCATAAGAATCGAGATATCAAATCTGCCAAAATGGAACAGTTTTACCCTACCCTTGTCCGCCAACATCTTCTTAAGATTTGGCGCTTTGAAGTCCTTAGTTGGGAAATGCACTAAGTGAGCATCACCATTACCGTCTGAAAGCTGCACTACGCACAGGCGGTCCCTATGGTTGTTTAGCCCCATTGCCTCGGTATCCACGGCTATATCGCCTTTAAGTTTAACATCACCCGGCAGGTCGTATTTATGATAAAAATAAGCTATGATAATCCTCCAAAAATTTATCTGTACTTATTAATTAGTATATTTCCGATTAAAAATACAATTATTTTGTCACATCTTGTGCTCGCGTTTACCATTTATTAATCAATAAGTGCTAGCTTCATAATTAACGGTGTTTGTAATGAGGAATACATGAAAGATGATGCAGAGTTTTTGAATGCGTATAGGGAGAATCTTCTGCTAATTAAAAAGGCAAGGTTGCAAGCTGATGAGAGTGCATATGAGGCTGGAGAGGGATACGATAGCATGGCAGCGGACGCAGGTGGGCAATATGTTGGCGAACGGCCAAGAGCCAAAGCAATTGAAGAATTTGAAGAATGGGACAAAGCCAAAAGTTGGTTTGATAATAAGGATAATGGGTTCACCTTAGATATGCATAGTCCTTTATTTACACATAAAGATAAACCAGAGCTTAGCTTCCAATACGAAACAATCGAATCGATAGATAAAGCTCTTGGCGCGGCAACAGTAAAATTAATTGAAGAAAATAATTTACAAGTTAGCAGCTTGTCCGCAAATGAAGCTAAAGATTTATTCAAGTACACTGTGGACCAAAATCATCATACCTTAGCCCTTGATTGTTTTAAGTTTTGCAACGAACAATTCACCAAGAATAACGAAAATTTTATTCGGTACAGTTCAGCAGGCAAGAAAATCCTAACCCTAGACGAAAAAGGCTTGGGAAAATTATTTTTCAGACTAGCTCAAGTGGGAATGCTAGAAGATGCTAAAAAAATACCGGTTGAATACATATCACCTCTTGCTGCAGCTCAATCTCTTCAACACGCAGTGTTACATGATAATACACAATTGTTCACCTACTTGGTTGATAACAAGTGCATTTCAAAAATTTCTCAAGATCATTTGAATACCATATTAAGCGATGCAGCCCTTAAAGGTAATAAAGAAATGTTTAATGCCCTACTAACCAGCGGGGCGGATCCAAAGGACTTGACATCTAAAAACGAAGAAATAAAAGAGTCCATTGAAAATTATAAAAATTATAAAAATGAGTTTACTGCTGGCGTTTCTGAGAAAATTATAGATGGAATTCGCAATAGAACGATAACGGAAAAGAATATCGCAGCAGAATTAGAAAATTTCATAACAAAGTTTGTGGGTAAACCCATCCAGCCTGGATTTGCCAACAAAATAAAACCCGTAATAATACAAAAAGACTTTAAACTCGGCTTTGTTGAGAACTTTAAGGCCTTCATAAATTCCTGGCTGGAAGATAAACCGTTTGGAGATGCACAAAAGGATATGCTGGCCACAAAATTTACAAAGCTATATGAAGAGATTCAAAAAACAGATCCGTTCAAAAAAATGCAGAGAGAGTCCGCTAAGCAAAAGTTTGTTGATATGATAGCACAACAGGATCAACAAACCAGCCAAGGGCTCGGTGGTGATAATCAACGTTAATAACCCAATCTTAATTCTCCACTTTCGTGACCCCATGGGTGGTTTTATCCCATTTATGAGGCTCTTTGAACAACTTAAATATGGCAACAATTGCGGCATATATTAGCAAAAAGGCGTAAAATACGAAAAGCACCCACCTCCATCTCAAGTATTTATGCCCCGGTATACTCAACACGATATACGAAGTTAAAAACGTACACATGAGCGTAGAGACCAAATTAATCCAAGTAATCAATATCAACATAATATTTGCGCCCACACTGAAGTCAAAAAATGATAAATATGTGGCGACACTTAATATCAATAAAATAGGCGAACTTATCATTAAAAAAGGGCTTAAGCACAGTATATACAAAAAGAATGCCACGCCTTTAAATTGAAATGATCGAATAACCTGAATAGGGTGCCTAAAGTATATGAAACAAGTATGAAAGTATCCCTTAAACCATCTAACTCTTTGCCGCAACCAGGCAGATACAGTCATGGTGGCTTCTTCTCTGGTAAAGGAATAAATTATTCTAGCTGAATGACCAAGAATAGCAAATCTCATACCCAAATCCGCATCTTCTGTAACATTGTGTGGATCCCAGCCACCTATTTCTATTAAGTAATCCGTTTTAAAGTGATTACTTGATCCCCCTAGTGGCAATGGATATTTAAAGTAAGTGGCGATTGGTAAAAGAAAATTATAGTATCCCTGATACTCTATTTCAAACATTGAGGTGAGTAAATTTTCATGGCCATTATAAAAAAACAACCTACACTGCAAACAGCAAACATTTTTATCCGAAATGGCAAATTTGTTTGCTACTATTTTTAATTGCAAGCTATCTGGTCTATCCTCTGCGTCATAAATACAAGTTAACTCACCCGTTGCAAACTGCATAGCATAATTGCAAGCTTTAGCTTTAGTCTGCGGTTCCGACTTAGGAACAACTACAGTTTGGAAGTAGTTTGGCGGATTGTTCTCCTGTATGGTAGCTAAGGTCTCTTTGTCTTCCTCTTCCAGAATCAGCAGTATCTGCAACTTTTCTTTTGGATAATCAAAACTGGATAGAGCATTAATTAATGAAGGTATAACAGAAGATTCGTAAAATAAGGGTATTAAAATTGTATAGGTCGGCAATTGGTCATCAGTTAAGAAGAAGGGATTTTTCTCTTGATGCTGAAAATTATATAATTTCACCCCCATAATCATGTGGGCTAGCCGATAATGGCTAATTAGCAAATATGCCAAATTGAATACTACCATTGTCCAATATGCTGTCGCGTCAAGATATGTATCAAGACAAAACATATAAGTTAGGGCAAAAATGAAGAAAAACATCTTCTGTTTTTCGTTCAAGACAGTTTTAGCTGATAAATTTAGTTTTCTTAAATCTATTTTACTGTCTTTTAACATTATAGTTTACCTTAAAATTTATGCTCTAACGTTATATAATAAGTGTTGTAGGTAAATGGCTTATTCTTAAATACATTATGAAGAGATTGCAATGTTAAAACGTTCGCATCATTTAAATCATACCCAATTTGCAAGTTGATTTGACTATAAGGCGCATTCCCTTGAGTTCTCAATGTGGAGTTTATGCTATTCATTAAGGCGCTTGATAATTCTTGACTTAGGCCTAAAGAATCAACGCCATTTGCTATTGCATCTCTACTAAATGGGCGCTTTGTATAACTATAGCTATTGAAGGTATTGTCTAAACCTAATACAAGTGAAAATTCTTTGTTAAATGGCCGTAACCCAATCGAAGCATCCAATCCATATTCTTGCGTTGAAGCCCTGGGGAAATACTTTATAGAAGATTCTAAATCTATGTAATTTCCGTGATCTGGCCTAATATCCATTCCGAATGGTATGTTGAACGATTTGCTATATAAAAGCGAAATTTTGCCACCTAGCTTTTTACGCAAATAATAAGATTTATCATTAACTACAAAATTACCTGGATATAGTAAAAATTGGTAGCTAAAAGCATCATAATCACCCTGATATATCCGCCCCTTAAATCCAAAATTAGTTTCTATATCATAATAGTTTTCTTTAAAATTTAGGAACGGCTTACCAACTCCATCTAACTGACTTTCCACACTAAACTCATCGTCATAACGTGCTGCGTAAACCTCTCCAATCAATGTAATGTATGGTGTAAAACCATATTCCAAGCGATTAGAGATGCTGTATGAGCTAGTTTTATTGGATACGTCATAGCTAAAATTGCTAAAAGATGCATCTGTTGCGGAGCTGCTGAAATTAGAATTATACGGGGAGTTATAAAAAATAGACGTGGTTTCAGAACCCTCTCCTTCCTTTTGCACCCAAGCACCAGCCAGGGCCTTTTCCGAAAGCAAGACAAAAAAAAGCAAGACAAAAAATAATGTTGGCCTTGTATTCAAAAAGGGGTTATGCATTTGTTATATATTTCTTATTTTTCCTATCCAATATATCTGTTTGTACCTTTATAAGGACTATAAGGCAAGTAAAAGATATATGAAAAAAGAAGGAAACAACCAATATCTTAAGCATTTCCGGGTGTATAGATGGACCAGTTAATTTAAGCACGCTGCTTGGTTGGTGTAAAGTACTCCATATATCTACAGAAAACTTTATTATTGGAATGATAATAAAACTCACTATCGCATAGTAACTAGATATCATGGCATAACCATAGCTGTACTCATTAGATTTGCTAAGACTTTTATATCCAATATATATAAATAAAAGCAATAACATAGAAGTCAACCTGGCATCCCAAACCCACCAAGTTCCCCAAGCTGGCTTGCCCCATACCGCTCCTGTGAATAAGGCTATGGCCGTGTAAGACATACCAATTGTTGCCAAATTTTTAGCTATTAGAAAAAATTGCGGATTTTTAAAAATCGTAAAACAAATAGATAATATGGCAATACAGCTATAAATCCCCAAAGCAAGCCAAGCAGCTGGAACATGTATATACATGATTCTCACCAAATTTTCTTGAAGATAATCATTGGGAGAGTTAGTGATGCAAAAAATCATTATAGGTAATAAACACACCACAAAAAAAACAAACACTCCGACCAACAAGCCAAAGTGTTTGCTAATTAAATTTATTGGGAGTCTCTTCATCAAAAACTAACTATTGCTTTGATTCCTCAAAGGAAATTTCCACTTTATTGAGTTTGTTATTTATATCCTCTATAGCATTTACGCTAATTCTACTTGCACTTACACCTTTATCTATAAGATATTTTCTAACTTTTATGGCTCTTTGCAGAGAATTTCTTCTAGCTTCCGTAGCATTTCCATCTTTAGAAAAAGCATAACTTTGGATCTTAACATTTTTCGATAGATTTTGTTTAAGATCATTAGCAATTTGTTCAAGCATGGTAACACCTTCGGATGGTATATCTATGCTAGATTCCGAATAATCTATAGTAGCCATTCTTCCAACTGATACAACATTGTTAGAACTGGTCAAAGACATTTCATTAGGCATAGGCATGAGCGGTGTTGGAGCGCTAGGCACAGCCGGCTCAACTTTGGTTGGAGCCACTTCTGCAGCTGGAACCGTAGAAGCAGGAGCAGGAACCGCTGGAGAAGGAGCAGCAGGCGGTGTCACATGCTCTGCAGCTTTAGGAGATGCAACATGCGCTGTCTCTGACGCGCTTTTAACAGGTTGCTCCACTTGTTTGTTTTGAACTGGTTCGTTAACTACTGCATTACTGCTTACAGCTTTGTCCACGTCAGACATATTGTTATCTGTCACGCTTTTATCAACTTCTACAGAATGATTTTTCTTTTTATTAGAAGCATTGTAAGCATCTACATTTTTAGCTGCGCGCTTTGTAGGTTTATGATGAACTTTTTTGGGCTTTTCTTTAACTATAACAGGCCTAGCTTCTGGAAGCGCTGTACTAGAAGGTATATACCCTAAAGTTTGGATTTTATCAGACACAGAAGAATAAGCTACTTCAGTACAGGTAACATCCCTTAATTCATCCCCATAAGCCATCTCAACTGAAGGATGTTGCTCATGCTTCATCTCGGCATGATGGTAGTGGTTATGGTGGTGGTGTCTGTTATGATGCTTATGAACCACTGTCTCCGTAGGAGCCGGCTCAACAAACTCTTGAGATTCGTAACTAGCTTCTTTTTGTTCTTCCTTTTTCTCTGTAAACTTGTTGATATAAGAGCAAGAAGACAAGCTACCAACTAAAGATATCAAAGCTGCATTAATTAAAATTTTTTTCAACATATCATTCACACCAATTCTCAGTCCTTCAAGATTGTTTAAAGTATAAACATTGCAATTGCAAGTATTGAAAATAAAAAATAATGTCATCTATTCCCTGTGTAAAGGACTTTTATTTATGATGTTTAAAAATTTGGCATTGTCGCAAAAATAAACTTGCGCGAATTAAGGAGTTGTAATAGGATGCCAGCAATTCGCATGTGGGGGCTTTTTTTGGTGCCTTGCTATAGATAAGGGGCGATACAAGCCTTAGCTATAACAAAGCTTAACTCCGCAGAGGCATAACCAAAACAATATGGATTTTTCATGACAAATTTCACTATGAGCGAAATGCTCGAAGCAGGCGTACATTACGGACATCGCAAAAACTTTTGGAACCCTAAGATGGCTAAATACATCTATGGCGTTAGAAATGGCATACATATAGTAGACTTAGGTCAAACAGCACCACTTTTAAAAGCTGCATTAGATGTTTTTAAAGACGTTGCAGCAAAAAACGGCAGGATTCTTTTCGTTGGAACCAAAAAGCAAGCTTCTGAAGCTATAGCAAGCGAAGCAACAAGATGTGGTCAATATTTTGTTAACCACAGATGGTTGGGTGGCATGTTGACAAACTGGACCACAGTATCAGCATCTATCAAAACATTGCAAAAATACGAAGAACTTTTAGCTAATCCAGATATCTCTTTAACCAAAAAAGAGAAACTAGATATAGACCGTAAAAGAGTTAAGCTTGATAATGTGCTTGGTGGTATTAGAAATATGGGAGGCAGCCCAGATTTATTGTTTGTTATTGATACAAACCTTGAAAGCCTTGCTATTACCGAAGCTAAAAAACTCGGCATACCAGTTGTTGCTATTGTTGATACTAATTCTAACCCAGATGGAATTGACTATATAATTCCTGGAAATGATGATGCTAGAAAAGCAATCGAGCTTTACACCAGACTTGCCTCCGATGCTATCTTGAGCGGGATTCAACAAAGCTTGAGTAAGTCGGGTATTGATGTTGGCGCCGAAGAATTGGTTAAAATGGAACATAGCGAATCGGCAAATGCGACTGAAAACGAATCTGTTAGCGACGCTCCTACTGCTGCTGAAAGCGCATAATTGGCTTTGGCGTATAAAATTAACTTAAATTTCTTGGGGAAATAATATGATTACCGCATCCGCAGTTAATGAATTAAGGCAAAAAACTGGTGCCGGCATGATGGATTGCAAAAAAGCTTTACAGGAAGCCGGTGGAGATTTTGAAGCAGCCGTTGAATGGTTAAGGAAAAAGGGTTTAGCAGCCGCAGCAAAAAAAGCTGGTAGAGTTGCTGCCGAAGGCCTAATTGCTATAGAAGTTTCCGCTTCTGGTAAAACCGGTGCTTTAATAGAGCTCAATTCAGAAACAGACTTCGTAGCTAAAAATGATAAATTTCAAGCTTTATGTGTAAACGTAGTTAAAGATTTCTTGAACTTTGAAGGTAATTTAGAAAGTTTTAAAAACAGCAAATGTAGTGCTAGCGGCAAAACTATCCAAGAAGAAATTTCTGAGAATGTTGCAGTTATAGGCGAGAACATGAGTTTGCGTCGTGCCCATAAAATCTCTGTAAATCAGGGTGTAGTTGTTAGCTACATGCATAATGCTAGCTCACCTAGCTTGGGTAAAATTGGTGTACTAGTTGCTTTTGAAACCGATATTGACTCTAGTAAAGTTACCCCACTTGGTAAACAGATTGCAATGCATATAGCTGCAACTAAACCAGAATCTTTAAACATATCTGAATTAGATCAGGCTATGGTTGAGAAAGAAAAAGCTTTCATCCGTGACCAAGCTTCAACCTCCGGAAAACCCGAAGCAGTTGTTGAGAAAATGGTTGAAGGCAGATTGCTAAAATTCTATGAGCAAGTTGTATTGCTGGAACAAGTATTTGTGATCGATGGTAAAACCAGGATAAGTCAAGTACTTGCCGATTTTGCAAAAGAACATGGTGGAAAAATTTCCATTAAAGAGTTTGCTAGATTTGCTCTTGGAGAAGGCATTGAAAAGCAAGAAACTGATCTCGCTAAAGAAGTAGCAGAACTTACTGGAAAGTAGTAGGAAGAATAGCCGGGTGGAGTACAAAACCTCCGCCTCCAACTGCGCAAGTAAAGGCTCGATCATCTAATACTAAATCCCAAAAATAATTGGATATAAGCGTATATTCTTTTGGATAAACTTACTTGAGGAAAAAGTGTTTGGTATGTAAAATACTAACGCCCCTTTTCCCCTTCGCATTTACCCAAAATTTATTCACTTGAGTCTCAATTATTTTTAGGATTTAGTATAATTTATCGCATAAAGATCAACTGTTAGCGTTATTTCCTTCACAACCATACTCCCCGACCATAGTTAGAGCCCAGGTAACATCTGAGCTACAAGCCGCTTAATTATATCTGCACCCTGCATTATTTTTACAACTGATTTATGCTCTCAAACGCTTGTGTTATCAGTGATGCATGGCTTTTGACGGACAGACTAGGAAGCAGAGATCTTCTGTATTTTTCATAGCCATTTTGCACTTGAATTAGTGATCCTTTGGTAAAATATCTGAATATCGCAGTTGGTCAAAATAATGCCAAATGTCATTGACTTTTATAAGAAAAAGCAATCCCAAAATACACTATCTTTCCATGCCACCACCTCTTGGGCCCGCAAGGTGGGAAAAAACAAAATAACCAGTTATCGCTGACAAGGCACCAACAACAAATGGTGTGAGCGCCCCAGCATCGTAAGCGCTTATCGCTGTTGACGTTATGAATTTAGAG
>JAJTHY010000056.1 GCA_021298045.1 Candidatus Jidaibacter sp. | reverse complement strand
GCACCCGCATATACAAATTTTTTGCCCCCCCAGCCAGCGCTTTTCCTTCAGGATTATGTTTAAATGATTTCAATAACATATCTGTTCAAGGGCAATTTATTATAGGAGGGTAGATGATGGCAAAAAAAATTCTTATAACAAAGTGTGGGGTACTATAGTAATTAATACTAAATTCAAGCTATCTCAGGCGTCTTGGTGATTAGTTCCCAAGGCGCTTTTTTTTGTTGCCGCCTCAAATTATTACTTGCAATCAAAAGAAAAAGTGGTTGTATTGGATCGCTTTAATGTTTTGAGAGATTGTGATATGAGTTTTTTGAAAAAGTTGTTATTGTTATGCGTTGTCTATACTTTGGCGCTGCCTATTGGTGCGAATGCTGTGCAACATTATAAGGAGTTTCCAAATCTCACTGTCGTAAACCATCCTTTGGTACAACACAAACTTACCATTCTCAGAGACAAAAACACTAGCACATATCTATTCGGGCAACTGTTAAATGAAATCGCATTACTTGTTGGGTATGAAGTTACTGGCAAATTAAAAATGCAAGACATAAAAATTGAAACACCTGTTGCGCCCATGGTTGGTAAACAAGTAGCTGAAAGTGATATAGTTATAGTTCCGATTTTAAGGGCAGGGTTAGGGTTAGCAAATGGTTTGCATCAGTTGATTCCTGCGGCACGTCAGGGGCATATTGGCGTATATAGAGATGAAGAAACTAAAAAGCCTAAAGAATATTATTTTAAAGTGCCAAAAAGCAATGACAAATCTTTTTATATAGTTGTTGATCCAATGCTTGCTACTGGTAACTCTGCTGTTTACGCGGTAGATAAGTTAATAAAATTTGGTGTTCCCGCTGATAAAATAATCTTCATGGCGTTAGTTGCGGCTCCAGAAGGCATTAGGGAATTTCAAAAGCAACACCCTTCAATCCAAATTTTTGCTGCGGCGTTGGATGAGAAGCTAAATGATAAATCTTATATAGTTCCAGGTCTAGGTGATGCTGGGGATAGGCTGTTTGGCACGCGTTAAGGTATCTCACGTTTTGTAATAGCTGCGCTCTTCAAAAAATCAAATGCATGACCGTAGAGTTTTTGGATTATGTCTGAAGACTTTTGGTATAAATTTGTTATGTGTACGTCTATTTTGGGATCTTTAATAGGTGTAACAACTTTGTTCTCAATAATCGCAATTTTCACGCTACTAATAGCGTCATATAAATCGGTTGATGAGCTAAACATCTGGCCCAAAATTGGGTTTAAAAAAAGGTCTAACGCATATTGAGCTGCGAAACCCATACTTACTTTGACATTTTTTTGTAGATGCTCCGGAACCTTGTATATATTTTTTTCTGCATCTATAAAAGCTGTGGCAAAACTTTTAGCGGCAACAATTGCAACGCCACCAAAAATAAGCCCCCCACCAAGGATTGAAGTAAGCCCCTTAGAAGCTGCACCTATTATAACTGTTTTCAAAAAAGTCTCTGCGTGTTTGCCAAATCCTTGATTGTTTTTGTTTTCATCAGTATTTGGAGCATTTTTTATTATGCTCATTTCTACCGCTAATGCTTTGGCAACAGATCCAATAGAGATAGATGCAACTGTGCTTGCAAAGCTACTTAGGTTAATGGAGCTCAATGCACCCATCACTGCTCCGGTAATCGCGCGAGAGAACATGATGGTTAAAACAATATCACTGGATGCTTTGATGATTTTGTAGTACGGAGAATCTTCAGCCAGCCAATTTTGTTTTTTTGCAAATAAAAGTGCATAGTCAACAGCTGTAGATGCTATATAAGCCTTAGCTATAGTAAAAACTGCAACTGGCACTAAGCTCGGGCCCACTAAAGCACCTATTACTATACCTGCAGAAGCGATAAACATATAGGTGGAAGCTTGCCTGCGGAGTTTTGCCAAATTAATGTCTGTAGGTAAATAACTAGTTACGGCACTGCACAAGCTTGAAGTTGTTTGGTATAAAATATCACTGCATCCACCATATCCGCTATCAACGCCCTGAGACATAACAATACTCCTGTTGTATCTTTACTTAGGTATAACAGGAAAAGGTTAAAAATTGATTAATACCAAAGTTCAAAATTCTGTCTGCACAAGTTCCGGCTGCACAAGCGGAGATAGAAAGTCTGCCAGGTCTGATACTATATTATGCTCTTCTCTTTTATTTTTTGGTTTAGGGGCATCTTCTGGTATAGGAATTGCACCAGCTATTTCTTCACGGTGAATTGGTATTTGCCTAGTGCGATTATCATAAAGTAATAATGCTTCGTCCAATTCAAAAAGTTTTGCTACCGATTTCCTGGCTCCATATTCAGCAGCAATATTACCCAAGCAATCCTTTGTAGAGTTAATAAAACGTAGATTAGCCCCATGTTCCACCAAAATGTCTATTGCATCTGGATCATCTGCTTTTACTGCAAAGGTTAGCGGGATGTTGTCGCTATGTAAATCTTCCGGATTAACATCTTTTACCTTGCTAAACAGTTTTTCTAAGAATGCCAATTTTTCTGGAGAAGGATTCAATTTTGCAGCTAAGTGCAGGGCGGTTTCACCTTTAAGATTTTTTGCATCTGGATTGGAGATGTCATCCAGGTATTTGCTGGCTGTAGCAATATCGTTATTAATTAATGCTCTGTGTAATCCGTTATTGCCGTAAGCGTCGCAATCATCAACAGAGTATGTGGTGTAATAATCCCAATACCAGCTTATTCCTAGGGAAGGAGCGGCGGGGAGGTATTGTTGAAGCGCCTTTGGAACCAGTGCAATATTTTCCGCAAACATTACCCAGTTTTGTGCTTTAAGAAAATAAAAACAAACCCCTTGATCATTGAAATCTAAATTTTCACTTCGCACAAAATTTACTGAGTGCCCTAAAAAACCTAAATCTTGATAAACTTTGTGCGTGTAAGTATGGCAGTTATTGGTGAAGAAATTGAAGTCATTGTTATCATCAGGAATAGAGCTATGGTGTTTAATTAAGGAAATAAAAGCTTGTTTAAGTTTTTCATCTGCCACAAAAAACTCAATTGAAAGCGATGCTTTATCTGGAATTAAACTCTGCTCACCGGGCTCCAGGTGTTGATCGCCCCTAAAGTACTTTTCATCATAAACATTATCATCACGCAGTATCCAGTTTCCAAAAAAACACCCAGGCTTGTCAGTAGAGGCGCCAATAGCTCTACTCACTTCTGTTTTCATATCAGTGAATTGCACATACCCATGGAATTCTGCTATCTTGAAGGCAACTTTATACCTATAGTCTGTTAGGTCTCCGCAAAGTTCTTTTCGAACCATAGCATGATCGGCATTCTTGATTATTATTCTGTAGGTGTCATCAAGCCGCAAAGTAACGTAATTGCCAGACTTTCCAGATATGGTTTTTTCGTCAATACACTCCCGCAGAGCATCTTTATATTTTAGTGCTTCTTCATAGTTTGAAAAAATAAGGTCTCTATTATAGGTTCTTTCATCATACACCCATACTGCTTCAGAAGATTCGTTTGTTATTTTGTTAAAAATTTCAAGCGAATTGCTCATGTAAATTCTCCACAATTTTATAGGAGGAAAATAAGTATTTGTTATATAAAATCAATTTATTTAACTTAGCGCCGTTTAGTTTGTTGCGTGGGAAGTAATTTGGTGATACTGTTCCGGTTAGCAAACTCAGGGGTGCCGCATGCAAATTTTGCGGATGAGAATATACCCTAGAACCTGCCCAAACGTAGGAAGTAGTTTTATGTATATAGCGCGTAATTTATCTAACCTAGATCTAATCGTCTTTGCCGTTTTTTTTTATCGCATTTGCCATTTTCTTATTAGTTGTAAAATACCAAGGCAAAAACCTTAGTATGCTGGAGCATCGGGCAATGGGGCGCGCTTTGCCTTTACCGGGACTTGTTATAACCCTGGTTTCATCATGGTATGGTAGCGTTGTTGGTGCTACACAAATCGCGTATAAATATGGAATATATAATTTCTTTGCATTGGGGGTTTTTTGGTATTTAAGCGCACTTATTTTTGCTATTTTTATTGCGGGAAAGTTGTCTTCATCCAAGGTATTAAGTCTGCCAGAATATGTGAAAGACGTACATGGCCCAACGGCTGAAAAGCTAGTGCTAATTCTGATGTTTATAAAGACGCTTCCAGTACCTTATATAATGGCTTTGAGCCTTATAGTATCAGCACTTTTTGGATTCAGTGAGGGCGTGGCTCTTATAATAGTGATGATAGTTGGATTGCTCATGTGTGCTAGAGGTTCGCTAAAAGCCGTAATGCTTGTTGATTTCATGCAATTTATTACCATATTCAGTGGAATGGCAATAGTGCTATATTTTTGCGTAAGCAAACTTGGAGGGTTGGATTACTTGGTTGCCAACTTGCCTGAAGCTCATTTAACAGTGGGTGGAGGTAATGATTATCACAAAATGATGTTGTGGTTTATGGTGGCTCTTAGCAGCACGGTTCTGAGCCCTATTTTTCATCAACGATGTTTTGCAGCAAAAACTCCTGGAACCGCAAAGGTTGGTATTATGATATCGATCATATTTTGGATTATTTCAGATATACTAACGACGTTAGGAGGGTTGTATGCTAGGGCGCATTTAGGTGAGGGGCATGATGCGCATGCCTATCTTCAGTTAATGTCAGAAATTTTGCCGCCAGGGGTGCTTGGGTATATGATTGCAGCTATGCTTATAACTGCTGTATCCGCGCTTGATTCATACACATTCGCATCAAAATCACTCGTGGTTAATTATTATAATGCTCGGGGAAGTGCCATAACTGTAAGAGTATATTTATTATTAAGTTTGATTATAGCCTGTGGCTCTACTTTAATTGCAATGAATTTACATGGAGATTTAGAAAAAGCTTGGTTATTGTTTGAATCTGCATTTATTGCCAGCTTACTGTTTCCGGTAGTGATTAGCTTATATAGTAAACATGGGCTCAGTGCCAAACAGTTCTTTTGGATTGTGGCTGTTACCTTTTTGGCCACTGCAATTATGGAGTTCCAGCAGCTATCCACTGGGGGGAGCGTTGTACTTATTGCTATAGCGCTTAATGCCTTGGTTGCTTTGGGTATAATGCTGAGCAGATTAAAATTGTGAAAAAAAATGTAATGTTTTGCTTGATTATATCTTATAATATTATATAAGAAGCAGACGCTCGTTTGAACTTAAGTAGTAAAAGTTTTAAAGCGATTATCTAGACCCCTTCGTCTAGCGGTTAGGACACCACCCTTTCACGGTGGTAACACGGGTTCGATTCCCGTAGGGGTCGCCATTCTTTGTATTGGCCCAGATAGCTCAGTCGGTAGAGCAAAGGACTGAAAATCCTTGTGTCGGTGGTTCGATTCCGCCTCTGGGCACCATCTTAAAAAATTCAGAAGTTTTTGGGTTTAAAAGTCCTAATATTAAAATGAATAGAATATTAATACGCATCTCACCTTGCCAAGATGGCTCATAATATTGCTTGAATATTAAGTTACACATTATAGCTTTGGTATATATCGATTAAGAGGTATAGATGCAGCAGATAGTAGAAGAGTATAAAAAGGTTGAGATAGCTGATAGCATTTGGGATAAAATTATTGAATTTCGATATGATAATGATTCAATAATCCTTCCTGCTAACAAACTCGAGCTGAATAAACTTTTAAATAAGAAATTAAATTATAATCAATTTAATCAATTTCTACAAAAAAAAGAATTTAAATCCCCTGCCAATAGAGAATTAAAGATAGTAAAATTTACTGTAAAGACAGCACTGGAAGACTGTCCAGATATTGCAGTATTAGAGGAATTTGCAAAAGAACTTGCGGAGTTTGAGTTTAGACCAGAAGAAATAGAAACTTTTAAGAGCTTGATTAATTTGAATAAAGAATACAAGGCATTAAAATCTCAGCTATTCTTTCTGCTTTCTAAAAGAAGTAAACATGCTTCGGAATATAATTTAAACTCTTCGGAATCAATAAGGAAATTACTAAGATACTATACTCCATCTCATTCCGAATACGTTATGAAGCTGGTGGGAGAAATGAAGCATAAAGAAGTGATTTCCAACTCTATATATATGCTTGCAAGTATGTTTAGATTTGTTTTAAAGCAATATACTAATGAGCTAGAAGAAAGGATAAATAAACTTGAATACACTTATCAAAAAACAGAAGTTCAGATGCTTTTGTTGAAGGAAAAGAAAATAATAATACCAACTGTTGATGGTAAATTTGAAGCTACACCGGATTTGCAGACCATTACACTCATGATTTTGATGGTTTGGAAGCAAGTATTTGCAAAAGAAAATTCTCAAATAAAGAGTTTTAAGGATGCTCACCCTATAAAAATACAAGAGTATAGTCTAAATATGTTTATAGCTTTATCTAATTACATGATGAAGCTGAAAGATGAGGGTGAAGAGCTGTATAATTATCCTGATTTTATCAGTAAGATATCAGAAGAATTTGCAGTTCTCGTTTCCAATAATTTAAAGTATCACAGCTTTTCTCAAACGTTATTTCAGATGATTGGCTTGCAAAGTCCTGATAATTCCAGCTCTTCAGTCAACTCTAAAACATTTGAATATAAATTGGAGCTTACTCATAAATTGATGAACACAAAAAGCTTGCCAGTGACAAGAAAATCAAAAAATGACCCATGTAGCGTTAAAAATGAAACTAAAATTAAAGATTCTATAGATTCTACCTTAAAAAAGTTAACTATTGGTAGAAAATTTGTTTTAGATCAGCTGTTTGTAACTGTGCTAAGTTTAGATGATGAAGGTGCCTTAAAGCGTTCTATAGGTGCTGAATCCAACTGCAACTACATTAAGGAAGAAGAGTTATCAAAGGTTATGAGTATTGTGTCTTCAGCTATAGCAAGTGAGGCTGGTATTAAAGTTAATAACTACGATTTAAAATATTTAATGGTGGCGAAGACGCTGGCAACTTTGGCTCTTAGTTATGTGCTTAATTCAACTGTGTTAAAAGAATGGGTTTCTGCACCAATGCAGATAGTTATGCATCTGCATTCAATAAGCTATATCAGTGCTTATTTGCAGCAAATTATCGATAACCAGGAGGCTAAGGCAAGAGCGGAGTTTAACAAATATAATGATATTGATAAATCATTCAACAAAGCCATAGGGTACTTATTTGGCAAAAAGATGATCTACCCAAAACTTGATAAAAATTCAAATATAGATTATTTGATATGTGATGAGCGGGTTAATATATATTTAAACATAGTAGCGCGGACATTTCTTGAATCTGGCGTAAAGTTGGAAGAAATGCCACCGGAAGATCTTTCTGCAATTGCTAAAATATTATTTACAGAGATAACCTTTAATTTTACTCAAGTTACAGAGATAGAAGATAATAAAATTAATGTAAGTCACATAACTGATATATCAGAATCGCTTGGAAGATTGATAGCAGCATGCGATAAAAGTAAGACCAATCATCCTCAGTTATTGCAAATAATACAAAAATCAATGAAGTTATACGTGGAAAAGGAATTTTCAGTTGCGGTTGAAAGGAAGAGTGCCAGTGCAGATAGCACAAGTACCAATGTTAGCACCAGCACTGATACCAGCGCCAGCTCTAGCAGCACTTCTGAAGATAAAGAAAGAGAGGAGAAAATTTCTCAATCAAATCCTAATAGTAATAAAGTGCATGCTCCAACTCTTTTAGTTCCTCTTTCTTCATTGGATAAAAAGACAAATATTACTCTTCCATTAAACTCTATAGAAAAATCTACATCTCTTAGAGATTCGCCTCGTATCCCTTCTGTAGTGAGAGAGGGAGTTAGAAATTGGGTGCAGCTTGCCAGAAAAGAAGGAGACCCCCAAAGCAAAAGAAAAGGGCGCATCTAAATAGTTTGCATTATGATTAAATAAAAAATCTATACTTTCATCATTTATGGTTTTTTGATATATTTAGATGATTATGACATATATAATTTTATCCCTAAAATATCATCTTTACCTCAAGTTCGTTAAATATGAACGAGGCTTAGCATGATATTTACTATAGCACAAACGCAACTAAATTTAGGCGCCCTAGGAAAAAATTTTTCTAGACTCATTGAGATATGGGATGAACATGACGGTAAGTCAGATTTAATAATATTTCCTGAGCTTGCCTTAGCAGGATACCCTTTGGAAGATCTTGTAGAAAACCCAAACTTCTTAAAGGCGTGCGACGAAACACTTGGGGAACTACTAAAGGAAAGCTGCAACCGTAAATCTGCAATTGTTCTTACGCATCCAATAAAAGAAAATAAAAAAATTTATAATGCGCTTTTGCTTATAGAATCAGGAAAGGTAGTGGCTAAAATTTATAAAAGCTATTTGCCTAACTATGGTGTATTTGACGAAAAAAGAAATTTCAGCCGTGGACGCAACAACAATGTGGTGGAGTGGAGAGGAAAAAAAATTGGCTTTTTGATTTGTGAGGATATTTGGAGAGATGAGATCCTAGACAAATTATCTGCTCAGGGGGCGGAGATTTTCATAAGTTTGAATGCTTCACCTTATGATGCACATAAAGCTAAAAGGCGCACTACTTTAGCGAAAAGAATTGTAAAAAGATATAAACTACCATTAATTTACGTAAACTTATATGGTGCACAGGATGAATTGGTTTTTGATGGCGGTTCGTTTGTAATGGACCTGGATGGGGAATATATAGTTCCTCCTGTTTTTTGGCAGGAAATGATAATCAACAATGACCTGAAAAGATCTTCGCTAATTGCTGAGGTTGAGGAAGCAACATCTTCTTCTATTTACAACGCCTTAGTACTTGGGCTTAGATCTTATATTCTAAACAATGGGTTTAAGAAAGCGATAATAGCAATATCAGGTGGCATAGACTCAGCTTTTGTGGCAATGCTTGCAGCAGATGCGATAGGACGGGAGAATTTGATTTTGGTAAAGATGCCGTCTAAGTATTCTAGCGATCACAGTGTTTTGGACGCAGATGATCTAGCAAAAAACCTAGGAGTAAAACCGATAACTATTCCAATTCAAAAATCAGTTGATGTAGCGCTTACCGAACTCTTACCACATTTTGCCGGCAAGCCTGCGGATGTAACTGAGGAAAATTTGCAGTCTCGCATTAGGGGGGTCATGTTAATGGCGCTCTCTAACAAAAGTGGGGCTATATTGTTGAGTACTGGTAATAAGTCTGAATACGCATGCGGATACGCAACAATTTATGGCGATATGTGTGGTGGTTTTGCACCTATTAAAGATGTATACAAAACCCAAATTTATGAATTATGTAGATACAGAAATAACAATATACCAAAGCTTTCCTGTTTTATGGGACTTAATGTGATACCAGAAAATTCAATTACTAAACCCCCGAGCGCTGAGCTTTCATATGGGCAATTAGACGTCGATACTTTACCAGAATATAGTATTTTGGATAAGATATTGCATGAATTAATAGAGCATAATCAAGATCTTGAATCGATTGTAAAGATGGGTTATAATCGTGAATTGATAATTAAAATTTGCAAAATGCTAAAGATTTCTGAGTATAAGAGAAAGCAAGCTCCACTTGGTACAAAAATTTCAATTAAAAACTTAAGTAAAGATAGAAGATGCCCGGTAACCAATCAATTTGAGATAGTATGAAGAAGAGGATAGTAGTCGGTATTTCTGGTGCTAGTGGTGCAATTTATGGAATTAGATTGCTAGAGGTATTAAAAACCTGTGAAGTGGAAACGCATTTAGTAGTTACTAAATCAGCTAAGTTATCTATAGAGCATGAAACAGAGTTGAAATTAGATGATGTAATAAAACTTGCTGATCATTATCATAATAACAATGATATTGCCGCTAAAATTGCAAGCGGGTCATTTATCCACGATGGCATGATAATAGCGCCATGTACGGTTAAGACTTTGTCGGAAATTGCAACTGGATGTACCAGCTCTTTAATCTCTCGTGCAGCGGATGTAGCTTTAAAGGATCGTAGACGTCTTGTATTGTTGTTCCGTGAAACACCTTTACATTTGGGTCATATTAAATCTATGCAGTCAGTTACTGAAATGGGGGGTATAATTATGCCACCTGTAACTTCTTTTTATAATCATCCTAAAACCACAAATGATATTGTGAATCAAACTATTGGCAGGCTTTTGGATCTTTATGATATCAAAAACTCTTTAGTAAAAAGATGGGGTGGTATTTAAGGTTATGGAAAATGTTACCAAATCTTTAAATGAATATATAAAGCTTAATACAAAGCTTATGTATGAGTTTTTAGAATCTAAATCTTCAGGAAAAATTTTGCCTATTTTCACTTCTGTTGATATCCGTAATTCCGGGTTTAAAATTGCTCCTGTTGATACCAATGTATTTCCAGCTGGGTTCAATAACTTGGATGCAGATGGAATAGGGAGATTCGCTCAGCATGTTAAATCTTATTTGCAAGTGCATTTTCCTAATTTAGAGAATGTGTTGATTTTCCCTGAGGATTTTACTCGCAACAGTATGTATCTTGAGAATCTTGATGCATTGCTTGCCATTTTTAAAGAAGCAGGATTTAATGCGAAGGTAGGTACTGATTTAGCCAAAGTAGACTTAGTGGTCCTTAATAATGATCTAACAGCGTCCGTGCCAACAGTTATTGCTGATGCTGAGATTCCTGTTATTCCAAGTGTTAATTTAGGATGGTGGGTGCGCCGCAAGCACAAGCATTTTGAAATTTATAATTCATTGATTGATGAGTTATGTAACTTGCATAATTTAGACCCATGGATATTTAGTACGAAATTTAGTGATTGTGAGGGCGTGGATTTTAAAAACCGTGTGGGGCTAGATGCTCTTGCTGAAAAAGTTGAAGACACATTATCAAAAATTAAAGATAAATACATCCAACATGGAATAAATGAACGTCCATTTGTGTTTGTTAAAGCTAACCAAGGTACTTACGGTATGGGGTTAATGGTTGCGTATTCTGGTGAAGATATAATAGGCATCAACAAGAAGAAGCGGCACAGCATGCAATCTATTAAGCAAGGTGTTCAAAACACTTCTCTCATAATTCAAGAAGGGGTGCCAACCATAGAAGAATATAACGGAGACCCTTGTGAAAGCTTGGTTTATACATGTGGTGGGGTTGCTATACAAACGTTCGCTAGATCTCATGGGGAAAAAACTCCTTACATCAGTTTAAATAGTCCTGGCATGAATTTTTCCATAATTGATGATGAATTGAGCCCGATCAAAAATTTAATTGCCAAGGTAGCTTCAACTGCGGTTATGTTGGAATAGATATGGCTAATACCAAAACCCATTCTAAACTGAACACTTGCATCTCGCCTTGAAAAAATTTTAAGCGATAAAAAAAGTCTTGAATAGTCTGTCCGTCAAAAGCCATGCATCACTGATATAGCTAAACCCTTATAAAATGGCTATGAAAAATACAACAGATCTCCACCTCTTAGTCATCCTCGCTATTGCTTGGGGTCTTAAGATTCCTGAACTGCGTGCGGAATGACAATTAAAGCAAAAACCGTGCCTTTTTTGTAGTTGAATCGGTTATAACACAAGCGTTTGAGAGCATAAGTCAGTTGCAAAATCCATAAGTTTTATGCCCAAATAAATCAAATTTTCAAGTTAATGGAGTATACATGGTTAATCAGTTTTCTTTCTATGGTTTCCATATCTAAGCTGCCATCAATTATTGTAAACCTTTTGGCATCTAATTTTGCGCATTCAAGTAATCCTTGGCGAACTTTTCTATGAAACTCCAAATTACGTTGATCATAGTGATTCGAAGTCCTATTAGAGGTGAGGGAATTAATTCGTTGCTGAGCTATTTCTGGATCTATATCTATTAAAAAAGTTATGTTTGGGCCAAAGTCTTTGAAAACAGATGAGTGCAGCGAGCGCATAAGGTTTATATCCAACTCCTTACAGAAGCCTTGATATGCAATGCTCGAATCGAAAAAGCGGTCACACACTACTATAAATCCTTCGGATACTTTAGGTTTTATTAAAGATTCCACATGGTTGTGCCTAGCTGCGGTAAGAAGTAAAAATTCAGTTAATGCATTTTCTATTCCTTGATTTTCAAGTAGCAAATTTCTTATTTTTTCTGCCAATTCAGTGCCGCCAGGCTCGCGTGTAAATAAAGCTTTTATCCCCTTTTTTTGTAAGTTTTCTACCAGCCTCTTGGCTTGAGTAGTTTTGCCTGATCCTTCTCCGCCTTCAAAAGTTATAAACATATGTGGGACCTTAAATTATATTATGCAACGCTGCGTAGCCATCTTAAGTCCCCGTCATAGAACTTTCGTAGATCGGAGATGTTGTACTTAAGCATTGCTAAGCGCTCTACTCCAACTCCAAAAGCGAATCCTTGATATTCTTCCGGATCAATGCCGCAGTTTTTTAGCACATTTGGATGGATCATTCCGGAGCCCAATATTTCTATCCAATCATTACCTTGCCCTATAGTGATTTGCTCTTTATTTGAGCGGTCACATTTAACATCCACTTCTGCAGAAGGCTCGGTGAATGGAAAATGGCTAGCTCGAAGGCGTATCGGCGCTTGGTCTACCTGGAAAAATTTTTGTAGGAATTGCTCTAAGCAGGATTTTAGTTGAGCGATGCTAACTTTTTTATCTATATAAATTACTTCCAGCTGGTGAAACATTGGTGAATGCGTAGCATCACTGTCAGATCTAAAAGTTTTGCCAATTGTGAAAAGCCGCATTGGGGGCTTTCTTTTGCTCATAGACCTTATTTGCACATTAGAAGTGTGAGTGCGTAGCAACTTGCCAGCTTCGCCATTTAGATAGAAGGTATCATGCATTTGCCTAGCAGGGTGATTTTCGCCTATGTTAAGCGCGGTGAAATTGTGCCAATCATCCTCTATTTCTGGGCCGTCTACAAATTCAAATCCCAGATGTTCGAATATGCTTTTAAGCTCTGCAATTGCTTTACTAATAGGGTGAATGGCCCCTATGATTTTTGCGCGCGCAGGCATCGTGATATCTACAGATTCTTTCGCCAACTTTTCTGAAATTTGCTTAGCTTCCAACTCTTGTTTAAGCTCTTCAAGTTTTTCTGCTACAAAGTTTTTTAGCCCATTAACTTGTGAGCCATAGGTTTTGCGTTCATCATTAGGTAGAGTAGGGATAACTTTGGTTTGCTCTGTAACAATGCCGCTTTTTCCTATAAACTTAACCCTAAGATTTTCTAATTTTATTAATGAGTCTGCATTAATCAACTCCTCTTCAAAATCCTTTTTAATTTGTTCTATCTGCATTTTACAATCCCATGTTTGTTTGGAGTATACATAAGCAGCCACGTTTTTTCAAGGATGGGAGTTTAAAATATATTGCTGCGAGTTTTTAGCTTATAGCAGGGTTTTTATGTTACATAGATTTGTTAGCAATAATTGTAATAAAAATTTAATATATAATGATTAGGGTTATTTTATATAACATTGTAAACTTTATGCTATTAATTTAATAAAAACGGAGAAAATTCGATGAGCTATGTTAGTCATGTTCTTACCAAAGAAGGGGTTGCTGCTTTGTATAACGGCGATTTGAATAAGTTACTTCTAGGGTTAATTGATTACATAAATGCGGGTGGAAACGTAAGGCATTTGTGCTCTGAAGGTGGTATTAAGATGGTAGATATTCTTAAGAGTTGTCCTTTACCTAAGCAAACGCAGTTTTGGGCAGAAATTGCAAAATACGAATCTGCTTACGCAGCTAGAAAAGCTTATATTGAGAAATTAGAAGTTGAGAAAGCTGCACTCGATAACCAGTTAAACTCCATAAAGTCTGAGCTTTCACAAAAGGTAGCTGAATTAACAGCGTTGCAGCAAGCGGCGGCGCCTGATACATCTGCATTAGAAGCCCAATTTAATGCCACTATCGAGCAATTAGGAGCTGAAAAAGCTGAGCTTGATAAGCAGTTAAACTCTATAAAATCTGAGCTTTTGCAAAAAGCATCTGAATTAACAAATTTACAGGAGCAGCTTGCTTCTAAAAAATCTGCATTAAAAGCGCAAGTTAAAGATGTTACAGAGCAATTGAACGTGGCTGTGGAAGTTAAAAAAGCGTTAGAATTGGCTAATCAAAACCTTAAGCAGGAAGCTGATGAACTGAGGCAAAAAATTATAGCTTTGCATGAAAAACAAGAGGAAGGTCGGGAATTAAGTAAACAGAATGATCAAATAGATTCTGTTATGGATCAACAACTTAGAGAAGAATTTCAAAATATAGTTAATCAACTTAATAAAGAATTGAAACAAAAAGAAAAGGCTATCGAAATTGCAGAAAGAAACACTTCTGATGCAAATGAGAAAATTTCTGATTTAGAAGGTAAAATCGCCGCTTTAGATGCTCAGCTAGCAGAAAAGACTGAGGCTTATCAAGCTTTATCAGCACAAGTTACCTCTTTGGAAGCTGATAATTCTGATTTAACCAATGAGATAAGCCAAAAGAATGCAGACCTGACCGCAGCTGTGAAAGCACTAGAAGAAGATAAAGCGGAAGCTGTTAGCCTACAAAAAGCGCTTAGTCAATCTATAACAAAAATTGCAGATGAAGTTAAAGTTAAAGAAGAATTGCAGAAACATTTAGATAACGCCGCTAGTGAATTAAAAGCTAAGGATGATTTCAACAAAAACTTGCAGGAAGAGCTACTGGTTGTTAATAAAGTTGTTGAGGGATTAAAAGAAAAAGCTCAGGAAAAAATTGCGAATATCGAGGTTCTAAAAGACAAAATTGAGGGCCTCGAGCACGATAAGGGTGCTTTATCAACAAAACTTGAAGAGCAAAATAAACAGCTGGCTGACCTTCAAAAGGCTTTGGATTTAAAAAGCCTTGATCTTTCCAAATTGGTTGAGTTAGAACAAAGTGAGGCTAAGTTAGAAGAGCAAGTTCAACAGCTAACGCATAAATTGCAAGAGGTGGGAGAAGCTAAGTTGGAGGCTGAAGCAGCACTAGCAGCAGCTAAGAATAAAGCTGAGGAAGATAAAGCAGAAGCAGTAGAAGAAGCACTAGCAGCAGCTAAGAATAAAGCTGAGGAAGATCAAGCAAAAGCAGTAGAAGAAGCACTAGCAGCAGCTAAGAGGGAAGCTGAGGAAGATCAAGCAAAAGCACTAGAGGCAGCTAAGGCAGAAGCCGAAAAAGCTCAAGAAGCAGCACTAGAAAAAGCTGAAGAAGCACAAGCAGAGGCGTTGAGGGTGGCTGAGGAAGCTAAGGTGGCGGCGATAAAAGAAGCTCAAGAAGCAGTGGTGAAAGCAGAAGAGCTAGAAAAAAAACTATCTGAACTTGAAAATCAATTAAAAGCTGCACAAACGAAGGCTCCACAAAACCCAGAAGCCCCAGAAGCCCCTCAGGAACCTAAAGGTCCTGAGAAAAATGACGGATCTAAACCTGGTGATGAGGGTGGTTCAAGCTCACCTAAATATGGTTGGTTCACTTGGTTGCTTGGGACGCAAGATGAGGAAGCCAAAAAAGCTAAAGAAAAAGAAAAAGAGGAAAACTTTCAGTTTTTTGTTAAAGAGGTAGGGCACCAACAGGATGGGGTACTACACAACGATCAACCAGCACACAACGATCAACCATCACTTGATCTTACTCCATAGCCTATAAAATCTAAAAAAACAGCGCTGTAATGGCGCTGTTTTTTATTGTCTTACCCTAAAATTACATTCTCTTGAATTTTATAATTCGGATTAGTAAGCACATATTGAAAAGCAGTCATATTAGTTGCATCTATAAAAATTGGGGCCCGTGCATTCACAACAAGCTTTTTCAAACCCTCTTCTTCCTTCAAAGAGATAACTAGAACAACAGCTGTGCTAAGGGGGTCAATGCCGATTGCTTTGGCAGAATTTGTTAGTTCAGCGCCCTCATGATAATCGCTGCTGTTTATATCATTTATAGGCTGAACCATAAGCGCAAGGTCATCATTTTGTAAAGATTGCAAAACCATGAAATCTTTAAATTTCTCTATTGGGCAGGGTACAAGGGCAAATTTAGTAGCCATGTTCATACCTATTAATCCATTGGGGAAAGCTAGCTCTTTACTTGTATCAACTTCGAATTTGCCAAAGTGATTCTGGATTATGCGGATAGTATTTTCGAGTTGTTTTTCTTTTAGGTTATGCATGGTTTTCTCCTATTTTAGATAATTAACGAGCGATAGTTCAGATAAGCGATTTGTGAGCATAAAGGCAGCTCTTAACTGTGTTTCTAATAAGGTAATTTGTGGAAAAACTAGTGTGATGTCTACATCTTCAGCATCGCTAATATGCTCCATTAGCAAAAGTGTGGCTTTTTCATCTATGTAAACTTGATCTTCAATGGATTTAGAGTGGACGCCTACTTGAATTAATAAATCTGAAAGTTGATCTTTTGCAATTTGTAGATACGAGGATGCGTTTACCTGATCGCCAGCTATCATATAATGATGAGCTGCAATAAAATTTTGGAATGCAGCATCGCTAGCTTTAATGCCATAGGCAATATTTTGAGTTGTAGATATGCTATCCGTTAAAACTACTTCATCACCATTATAATAATTGGCTGTTGGAATATTATTAACAATATTGGTTGTGGTTACTATGCCTGATACCGCTTGATTTATATTAGTTTTGGACCCAGCAAATAATTTTTGCCCACCAAAAGATGAATTTAATAAAGCTTCTATTTTACTAAGTTGGGATTCAGCTAATGCTTGAACAGGTAAGCATTGTGTTATACCAGGATTGTTTGCTTCCATAGATAACTTTAGTGAGTCTCTCATTACATCTTCTAACATGCCTCTTAAAACTCTATCCATTTCTTGGAGTTTGGTGCCTAGCAGTTCATTATTTTTAATTTTGCTATTTAAAGATACTTGTAAGTCTTTCATGCTAAGTAAGCTGTCAATTTGGACTTTCCCAGCCATATCTTGATAGGAAGTTATTTTTCCAACTTCAACTTGTTCAGAAAGTTTAAAGAGCTTTGTTTGCATGCCATTCATATTTGATTTTGCTAGGTTATTAAACAAATGAGTTGTGCGTCTAAAATCTATTGTCATAAAAGCCCTCTATAAAACACTAATTAACATGTCCATTATCTCTTTCACATATTGCAGTGCCTTGGCTGATGCGGAGAAAGATTGTTGAAATATAATCATATTTGCCATTTCTTCGTTAACATCTACACCCCGGCTACCTTGTATCTTATCAAAAAATGCTTCGCGCATTGTCTTGCTTTGCATAGCTTGTAGGTTTAATGTATTAGCGCGATTTACGTTAAAGCTTATTATTGCACCAGCATAGTCAGAAAGAGTGGTTTCGTAACCTGGTATCCCCGAGCTTGGTGCAAAGAAAATATTTGCTTGGCCGATAGCTAGCATATCTAAAACTGCTGAGTTATCCGAGGTTGAAACCTGGTATTGATAAGTATTTTGTGTAGGCGATAAATAATTTGTTGTGCTCGTAATCCTACTGTGGGCAACAGTGTTAACGTTGTTTTTTATGTCATCTCTAATATCTAGATATATAGCTGAATTCTTTAGATTATGCCAATCCATGGCTTTATCAGTCCTAACAAATATGTCATTTAAACCTAAATGTTGGGAAAAATTTAAATTCGTTCCCAATAGATTACTACTTAAATCACCTATGTTATTACTATCTAAATTATCTATTGCAATGTGATATCCGCTATTCAAACTCGATATTTGCAGTAAACCACTAGAGCTAGAAGTTATTGGAACCACGTTTCCAGATTCATCGACCATTTGTGCTGTAAGTATCGGCAAAGGAATAGTAGGTGAATTTATAGTTCCTGGATCAGCTGGGTTCACTTTTGAATTAACTGCAAATCTTTGGTTCATATGTCCATTTATGGAATCAGAACTTGGATTATTGATAATATAACGAAGGGTAGCTGTGTTGTTGGTTCCATTATTTACGTTAACTTGCACATCAACAGTAATTGGATAGTTTAGAGTGGCAGGTAAGTTTAAAGTAATTGAAGGCCCAGCGCTGCCCGTTCTTTGAGTTGTTCCTGCGCTCGAGGTAAACGCAGTGTTATTGAAAGAGCCAAGTACGTTATTGGATGCTGAATCTGTAGCGGTTACGGATTGTATTTGTACTGTGGAGTTTACCGGAGAATAATTTTCCAGCTCTAAATCTAAAATTAATGGCGAGGAAGCTGCTATATTTTGTGATAAAGACGCTAGTTTTATATCCTGTAAGTTGCCTAGTTGTATCGATTTATCGGTAACTAGCTTATTGCCAAAGTGATATTTTATCTCCTGAATTATGCCTTCAAGGTTTGCTTTGCCAGCGCCATTACCGGTATTTAGGGAGTCCAGGTCAATTGTGAGTGCTGGAACGCCAGGTACTGGTGCGCCATTATTATCCACCACTGCAATTCGTGTTTTTCCTGTAAATCCTAAAATACTATCGTACTGCATGAAATTAGTTGAGGTGAGCACGGTAGCAGGTGGAAAGCCACACCCATTGTTATGAGCCTCATTAAACGAGTCTTTGATATTCTTTGCTAGGTTATCTAATTGGTTTAGCGCCTGTGGAACTAAGGTATCTCTAAGTGCAAGTAATGCTCCTATCTTCCCAGAAGTATATTTGTTAGGCATCTCACTGCTTATATTAGCTGGAGTGATAGCTTTATTCATGTTTATGTCGTGGCCAGAGGCATCAAGCGCATCTAAATATATTGAGTTCATCGGTGTGTTTTCAATGAATGCAGAAATATTTGATTGTGGGGTATATTTAAAGAAGTATTGCACATCTCCAATCAGGTTATCCCCTTGTTTAGTTAATACATTAGTTTTCCCCAGATTATCTTTATAAATATACAGATCGAAATATTCTGATATATCCTCCAAAATCCCAACAAAATTTACTTCTGCAGATACTCGCTCTACACTTCCTAAAGGGAGGTTTTGTATGGTGCGGTTTAAGTTGTAAGCTGATTCAAGTAGGTTATTTAACTTTGTTATCTCATTATAAATAGTTATGTCTACATCTAAGCGAATACTCTCTAAGTTATTTGCTATGGATGACATGGAGTTGGCAAGCCCGCTGAAGTCATCAACTATTTTTGCTTTGGTTGAGGCAGATGCTGGGTTTCTAGAGAAATCTTCTAACGAGCTAAACAAAGTGCTTATTTTACTGTTAATAGAGTATATATCTGAAGAATCTCCAAATTCAGCAGATACTTTTGTAAAATAATTATTAATTGTTTGGTTATAAGTATCCTGGGCTATTTTATTGTATAAACGCGATTGCAAAACTTCATCGATATTTGCAGCTACACCAATAACTTCAACGCCACTTAAAAAATTTCCAGCTACCGCGGGGGCAGCGTTAACTGATATTTTTATGTAGTTTGGATCTTCCGCATTTGCCACATTATGCGATGCTACAGCAAACTCTAGCTTGCTGCGCTGCATATTACTTAAAGAAGACGAAATAGCACTGTTAAGTGACACGTTAAAACCAGAAATTATTTAAGTTTTTATAACATGCAAATTTTGTGCCAAAATTTAT
>JAJTHY010000060.1 GCA_021298045.1 Candidatus Jidaibacter sp. | reverse complement strand
GTGGTCCTGCAATGACACTCATTATGCTAATTAACCATTTTTTGACGACGCCTTATTCATAATTCAGATACGATATGAAAATTTTTAATGCGGTCGCCCTGGATAAGTATATAATCACCTATCGAAGGGCTTTGACAAGTCTCGCAACTCCAGCTATAATACTGTTAGATGAACAACTAATTCACGACGGTTATGTACCACTCCTTTGACACCCTTGATGCAGCTAAAAGCTTTATTGCAAGCGGTATGCAAATAGAGCTAGCTGAAACTGTTGCTAAAGCTATCTCTGCAAGCCGAGATACAGACTTGAGCCACCTTGCTACTAAGGCGGATCTTATGGAAGTTAAGTCTGAGATTCTGGGACTTAAATCTGAGATTAACGAGGTTAGATCTGAGATTAACGAGGTTAGATCTGAGATTAACGAGGTTAGATCTGAGATTAACAAGGTTAGATCTGAGATTACTGAAGTGAGATCTGAACTCCTTGTGAAAATCGCAGAGAGCAAAAATGAAATTCTCAGGTGGGTCATAGGTATGAATATAGCCACTGTATCTCTTTTGATGGCTTTCTTTAAATTCTTTATACATTAGACTTGCGAAATTTTAAGATCCATAGCTTTATCGTCTCAGCAACGACTGCGCCATAGTCCGTAACCAAGCCAACATGGCCAGTTGTTATATAAGCTAATTTTGACGAAGGAAATAGCGTTTTTATAGCTTCAGAAGATGCATAAGGAACAACGCTATCCTTGGTAGCCACAATGGAAAGCACGGGCAGATCAAAATCTTTTACTGCATAAGACATTAACTTGTTTTGATTAGCTATTTCCATAATCTGCGCAAACACCATCTTAGGCATATCCACACCATCATGCACCCAAGATTCTATTGCATAGAAATCCCCATGATAGGAACTTTGGCTCATCCTCAAATATTTTTTGTTAACTTTCGCAAATTTAGGTAAGTAAAAAGAAATTTGAAAAAACTCTTTTGGTATGCTTTTATGGCCTTCAAAAATTTGTAAGATCTTTTGTTCATCAATTAAAGTAAAGCCGTTTACATTAAAATCCCAAGGAGTTGCTAACTGCACTAAAGCCTCTAGCCTCCCTTGTGCTTTACTTGCATAAAGAGCTGCCATTATCCCGCCCATGCAAAAACCAAGTAAGATAGGTTTCATTCCGGTGCGTGCAATTACATATTCAACAAACCTCTCTACTCTACCTAGAGCAAAGTCATTAAGATTCATATTAAGTTCAGCATCTCCTGGGTCACCCCATTCAATCACATACGCCCTAAATCCATTATCCCCTAATGCCTTGATGAAACTTTTGCCTAGCAAATCCATGATATATGCTTTGTTTATCATGGAAGGCAAAACTAGTATGGGCCTGCCTGATGCAGTAAACTCGTAAAGCTTACTTGTACCAATCCTAAAACACTCCTCTCCACTTAAGGATCCATTATAGTGCGGAGGAACATCTGTTTGTATAAGCTGCTGTAATCGCAAATGTGAACTATTTGAGAATTCTTCCCAAAATTTTTTCGAGCATTTCAACTCTTGCTTCGAGCTCAGTAATGCGCTGGCTAAACTCATGTGGGACAAAGTTTCCATCGCGAGCATCATCAGCGTTCTCGGCATCAGTTTGCTTGAAGTTGGTTTTGGCATGGTTTTGGAATTTTGCATAATAGTCAACCATCAACTCCGCTAATCTAGGGTCATTTAAATATTCCTGCATGTGTTTCTGCCAATCATCAATAAGATTACTTGCGGAGTTTTTTGTATTTGTCATATAATCAGAGTTAAGAATATGTTTAACTGCAATAGTACTTTATAGGTAATACATTGGAACAGACAAGTAAAATTATTATTAAAAAATACCCTAATCGCAGATTGTATAATACCCAAAGCAGTACATACATAAAACTAGATGATCTTGCTCTAATGGTTAAAAAGGATGAACCATTCGTGGTATTAGATGCAAAAACCAATCAAGATATAACCAGGCTAACCTTGGTGCAAATAGTGCTAGATCATGAAAGTAATGGTTATGAGCTAATGCCAGAAGACTTCATTAAGATGATAATAAAATTCTATGGGCACCCTATAAATAAGATGATGCAGGATTATATTTCACAATCAGTTAAAAATTTAAATGCTCTTTCATTGGATAAAAATGTTTTAGAGCAAGCTTCCGATTTCGCTCAAACCAATATCAATTATTTCACTGATTCAATCTTTGGTACACATAAAGATGATACCAAAAATAAATAACCCGAGTTATGGACAAGAGGTGAATTAATACTTTATAATTTAAAGCAAAAAGTTCTAAATATATCATTGCTAAAGCTCCTCGCAAAGACGGGGCGCGAGTGGAAACTGGGGGCGTATATCTTTTGGTATAACAGCTCAGTATCTATAGCTAAAGCGCTATAATTTATTTCACACCCCGACTTCCGCAAAGGCACCCAACCTTATTATACTTCGCAGAAATAATATAGTTAGGTACTTATGTTAGAATCATTCTTTAACAAAAAACAAAATTTATCAGAAATATCCATAGATAGTATTTCTATTTATGAAGGGCAAAGGAGTGCAGCACTAAAATTTTCTCCAACACTTTTATTCTTGGCAAGAGAGAAGTTTAACGAACAGTTAGCTGGAGAATTAAATAGAGGGCTAAGCAATTCTAGTTTTAGCGAATTTGCAACTGGATATGCTTATTTGATGGCTAATTCTTCTCAAGGCTTAGACTCAATATTAAAAACTTTATTGCTAAAAATACATCAGAAACTGCATGCAAAAGACTTACAAGAGGTAGTCAATATGCTACATTTGTTGTTGCAGAATCCAACTTTAAACATCAATGAGAAATTAGTTTTAGAAGGGATTGCGAATTCAAAAAACCAAACTTGCCTAGAACATCTATTCTGGCTTTGGGAAAATTGTGATGACAGTAATAATAAGCTTATATTATCTGAAATAATAACTCACGTAATCGCTGTTAATCCAAATCTTTCCGATGTTACACCAGGGATCAAGCTTGAGTGTTTTTATGCGCTTTTAAGCATTTTGGCATGCTCAAGTGCAAAACGTTATATAAATAATCTAAGCTCGTTTAGCTACGCTTTGATTTTGCCAGCGGTTATACCTCAATTATTTTTATGCGCATCTGCCATATCAGCTGGTTATTTCACAGCTTTGCATCAAGATAACCTACGTAAAAGCGCAAGTGTACAAGGAAAAATATCTATTTCTCCTACATATTTTATTGGCGCGTTTGCTCATAAATATCCAGTGCTTATAAATAGTGGCTCTATAACAAGACGCATGGACGATACGCTACATTTAGAAGAAGAAAAACCTTTTACCGAGTACAAATATAGAGATAAATACCTAGAGCGTATGTTCATAATGGCGAGATATAGAGGAATAAGCATTCATGCAGAACGGTTAAATTTTTTCCAACAAATGCAATTAAAGACAAACCTTTGGCAACTCTCCGAAGCCTATGAAAATCTGCTCAGCAATGACATTTGGCTTTTTCATAAGGACGTAGCAAATGCCTTTGACACAATACTTTCCAATACTTTTAATGCCTCTAATTTTGAAAAAATAGTTTCCGAAATTACAGGTGATGCATCAAAAGTGGAGGATTTTTTAAAAATATATGAGTTAGCGGAAAAAGGCGCATTGGTGATCAACCTACCTACTATGATGGTTATAAGTGAAGTCTTCAATCAAATTTGTTACCCTGGATATGAATCATTTTTGAAAGGAAAGCAAATTGAGCGTAATTCAAACTTATCATTCGAAAGCCTATTTTATGCAATAACAGTAGCCTTAATTTTAAATAATAAAGATACTGTACAAGGTGAAGAATTAGAAGTACTTGAAAATTTCAGCAATACCTGCGCTGGTAATTTAAGAACAGCTGGGTGCAAACCAGATAGGGACGCATTAGATAAAGCTTGGAAGCAAACTTTGGAAAACTTTGATAGGCTGTACGATGCCCCTTCAACTTGTAGCAAAAAAGAAGAGATTGAAGTTATATCTCCTACTATCTTAAAAACTGATTTTAGTTCACAAGTGGCAAGTAGCTTAAAAGAACTCACTATATCTTCCTTGAATGGGTGGGCCGAGGATAATCAAGTTACCTTGAGGCGCTTGAACATAGGCTTACGCACCTGTGCATTTAGTTGTGCCGTACTTTTGTTCACTCATCCCATTATGCAACCAATTTTCTTGGTAGGTGCCATAGGGTATTCAGTAGATCATTATTTCCGACCACAAATTTCAGGTGCAAAAGAGTTTGTCAAAAAAGTGTGTTCCAGTGGATATTCAATTGCAAATAGTGTATATAGTAAATCTATTTCATAATTCCTTACCAACGTGTCAAACCAAAATCAACAGCACTATGTTTTAGGAGCAGAAGGCTTTATTGCAATAACATCCGGTGAAAGCAGCATAGTATTTGTAGTAGATAATGAGTACATTGATGAAACTATCAGTGTGCTCAAATTTTTTATGCCAACCTATAGCATTTACGGATTCCCAGATTATGACGTACTTCCATTTGAAAGGACATCCCCTTCCAAGCCAGTAATAAATGCACGAATTGCAACATTAATCGCCTTAAGTGAACGCAAAGACAGGGTGGCGGTCGTCACTTCTGGGGAAGCCCTACTGCGTAAAATAATTCCACAAAATATTATTTTACAAAACTACATTAGCGCCCATGTAGGGGATAAAATGCAACGAGAAGAACTAATTGGAAAATTAGTAACCTTTGGCTTTTCTAGATTGGTTAACGCCTGTAATGCATCTGAATTTGCTGTACGCGGAAGCATAATTGATATTGTATTTGAAGACGAAAAAGAGGGGTATAGGATTGATTTCTTCGGATCTAAAATTGAATCCATTCGAACATTTGACCCGCAAACACAAAAAAGTTTGCAACATGTTAAGCACTTTTTTATACACCCATGCGATGAGATTATTGTAAGTGAAGCGTCTTTAAAAAATTTTTCCGATGGGGTGCGTGTTAAATTCGGGCTCAAAGCTGAAGAGCTAATTGAGTTATTTGCAAATCACAGAAAAACACCAGGCCAGGAAAATTTGTTACCATTTTTTTATGGCAATTTAAGTAGCTTGTTTGACTATCTTGATCCTAAAACTAAAATCTTTTACCCATACGATTTACAAACCAATCTTGGGAAAGTTTATGAAATCACCAATAAACGTCATCAAGAACGCATGGAGTTTAAAGACAAAGCTTTTTTTGCTCTGCCAGAACTAGCAGACCTTTATTTAAATGAAAATCAAGTTTGGAAGCTTTTACAAAATTTCCAAAATACCATGCTTAACCCATTTGATAATAAGAAAATTTTCTCGCGTCTTAGAAATTTTAGTGTTGAGCGCGCAAGTATAAAGTTAGAAGATGGTGCACAACAAGGCAAATCAGCTATCAACCTCTTTAAAGATGATTTAATTAATAATGATACAAGCAAAACTATAATAAGCTGCTTTTCAAATGGCTCCATGCAGCGCTTAAAGGGCATTCTATCTGAATATGAAATAATAAGTCAGCCTTTAGAAAACTATGAGGATGCTAAATCTCTCAAATCTGGCATAGTTGGACTTTCTTGTTTTCCATTACAGCAGGGCTTTAGCTATCAAGACTATCGCATTTTTAGCGAACAAGATTTATTGGGCGAAAGGTTAGCTCGCAAAGCTAAACAGAAAAAATTTGCTGGGAATGTTTTCACTGAACTAGCAAGCTTCCAAGAAGGCGATCTAGTTGTACATATGGAACATGGCATTGGACGTTTTGAAGGTTTACAGACACTCACAGTATCCGGGGTAATTAGAGACTTCGTTAGGCTCCTTTATGCAGGTGGTGATAAATTTTATCTACCAGTAGAAAATTTGGAATTGCTCAGTCGCTTTGGCAGCTCGGAAGATATAGAATTGGATAAGCTTGGCTCAGCGCATTGGCAAATGCGCAAGGCAACACTGAAGAACAAAATCAAAATTGCAGCTGAAGCCTTACTTAAAGTTGCCGCTGAACGCGCAACAATTAAAATGCAAGAAATATTACCAATTGAGCAAATGTATGAAGAGTTTTGTAACAAATTCCCATATGTTGAAACGGAGGATCAGTTAAAAGCCATTGATGATGTAATCACTGATTTTAAATGTGGAAAACCAATGGATCGCTTAGTATGCGGTGATGTAGGATTTGGGAAAACTGAGGTAGCGCTAAGAGCTGCATTCATAGCGATTGCATCAAATCATCCATCTCAAGTAGCGGTACTTGTGCCAACTACTCTTTTAGCGCGTCAGCACTTTGCGACATTTACCAACCGCTTTGAAGGATTCGGCATCAGGATTGCGCAACTTTCTAAGTTTACTCCAAGGTCAGAAATAAAGCGTATTAAAGAATCTTTAGAAAATGGAACTGTCGACATAGCAATAGGTACGCATGCATTGCTTGCCAAAGATGTGAAATTTAAAAATTTAGGGCTTATCATTATTGATGAAGAGCAACATTTTGGGGTTGGCCAAAAGGAGCGTCTAAAGGAAATTAAATCGCATTCTAATGTATTGACGCTTTCAGCGACTCCAATACCAAGAACTCTTCAGCTTTCACTTACTGGTATAAAAGAGCTGAGTATTATAGCTACTCCACCGGGTGACAGACTGCCGATTAAAACCTTTGTAACACCTTATGACGCACTTACAATAAGGGAGGCAATTTTACGTGAACACTATAGAGGTGGTAGAATATTTTATGTAACACCAAGAACTGCATACTTAGATGGCATAGTAGATATGCTTACTCAAGTAGTGCCAGAGGTAAAGGTACAAAAAGCTCATGGAAAGATCGGTGCAAGTGAGCTAGATAAAATAATGAATGATTTTTATGATTCAAAATTCAATGTGTTAGTCTCCACAACAATTGTTGAATCTGGTTTAGATATTCAAAATGCAAACACTCTTATTGTTGATAGATCTCATATGTTTGGGCTTTCACAACTTTACCAAATTAGGGGCCGGGTTGGCAGGGGTAATGCCCAAGCATTTGCATATCTAACTTATCCAAACGGTATGAATTTAAGTGGCACAGCAGAAAAAAGACTACAAATTCTACAATCTTTTGAAAATTTAGGATCTGGATTTTCAATTGCTAGTCACGATATGGACTTGCGCGGCCATGGAAATTTGGTTGGGGAAGAGCAGTCTGGCCATGTTAAAGAAGTTGGCGTAGAGCTTTATCAGCACATGCTGGAGGAGGCAATAAGTAAATTGAAAGACACCACTATACAGGAGAGCAATTTAGAGGAGTGGAGCCCAATTATGAACCTGAAGATATCGGTTCAAATTCCTGAAGACTACATACCAGATAGCAGCTTAAGGCTAAGTTTATATAGAAGAATTGCTAGCATCTCTGATCCACAAGCATTGGAAGATTTTGCTAGCGAGCTTATTGACCGCTTTGGTAATTTACCTATAGAAGCAGAACATTTAATAACAATAGTAAGGTTAAAACACCTTGCCAAAAATGCCGGTGTAGAAAAACTAGATATTGGTGAAAAAGGAATAGCGCTTACTTTTAGAGATAATATGCCAAAATCTCCAGATGCGGTTATGAATTTTGTTTCTAGGAATACAGGTACTGTAAAAATCAGAGAAAATAATAAGTTGCTGATATTTGGAAAATTCGAAGGAGAATTACAAATTGTGCAAGCTGTGGAGAAAATACTCAGAGAACTGTGTGCAAATTATGGCTAATACCAAAACCCATTCTAAACTGAGCACTTGCATCTCGCCTTGAAAAATTTTTAAGCGATAAAAAAGTCTTCAATATATTCATATTAAAGCGCTTTTTCTCTTCTTAAATTTTTCCAATATAATCGCATCTGTCCATTTTAGAGCGGGTTTTGGTATAACTTATCGAAATCTAAAATTTATCAACCTTAATCTTGCTATAGATCGTTATCCATAGTTCAGGTCATTTAATTGCCAAGCAGTGGCACATCTATCGAATTTGGATAATCATATGCAGAACCAGTTCCAACATCAACTGCTGCCCCGATAACTCCGCCTGCTATCACATTACCGAAAGACATTGCTTTAGTGCTTGATTTAACTGTCTTTAATCCGGTTAAATGCCCTTTAGTGCAGGAAACTGTAAGATCGCTATATGCTCTTTGGATCGTTACAGAGCCGGGGGTTGAGTTTACATACCACTTGCCACTGTCATTGGTAAGCGAACATGTTGCTCCAGTTTCTGAGCCCGTGGAAACCGATACGGATTGATTCTGTCCAGTAGTCACGGTCGCGCAACTTGTTAAAGTTAAGGCGCATAAAATTGCAATATATTTTTTCATGATGTTTTTAATTTTATTAAATAATGCGCGGATTATATAATAAACTTTCATAAAAATCAAAGTTTTTTTAATATATTTGTGGATTGTGAGATGCGTGATATAGCTAATTCAACTACAAAAAAGGCACGGTTTTTGCTTTAATTGTCATTCCGCACTTGTTGCGGAATCTTAAGATCCCAAGCAACAGTGAGGATGACTAAGAGGTGGAGATTTGTTGTATTTTTCATAGCCATTTTATAAGGGTTTAGCTATATAATGCTGTGAAAGCAACTAATACCAAAACCCATTCTAAACTGAACACTTGAATCTCGCCTTGAAAAATTTTAAGCGATAAAAAAGTCTTCAATATATTCATATTAAAGCGCTTTTTTCTCTTCTTAAATTTTTCCAATATAATCGTAAGCGTACAGTGAAGGCGGACTATTCAAGTCAATAAGAAAAGGTAAGCTTGTTTTTGCAAACAAAAAATGTTGGCGGGAACATGATAAATATAGAGTCCAATACTAAAATTTACCTTTGCACGGGCGAGACCGATATG
>JAJTHY010000138.1 GCA_021298045.1 Candidatus Jidaibacter sp. | reverse complement strand
CAGAGATGGTCATGTGAGGTTTATGGAGGTGAACGAGAGTGAACCGCTGTGGTTAAGCGTCGATAGAGGGATGCTAAGTCGAAACTATGGGTATTCGTTGGCCTATAGGACAAAGGTAGTAGAGTGACTACAATACTTGTAACGCCAGTTCGGGATTAGAAGGGAAAAAAGGATTGAATTGACTAAAGAAAGTAAGGACGCTATATAAAAATTTAGCACAAATTTAATAAGGCGCCCTATGAAAAAAGATATTACCATGCTATTTTGCTTTGTCGATGATTTTTGCAAAAGCGTTATCCATAACAATAACGCTTTTTTCTGGGATATTGGGTAGCAATATCTTATCAACCCAAGTTGTGAATACATCTGTGTTCACAGATCCTGTCAATAATCCTACTGCCACTAATGTAGAGCCTATCAAAGCACCTATCGCATTTGTACGGCCTTTAGCACCCCAATCATGTTTGTCATAACAACGCTTGCCTTTAACAGAGTATCCATGCGTTCTAGGCATGTCATGAGCAAAACCGCTTTCATCGATGTAAACAATTGACCTACATTCTTTTTCTAGTTCCTCAACCTTGCGGCAAAACGTAGATCTTTTTTCTGGATCCGCTTTGGGATGATTTAGTGTTTTTTTTATATGTCACATCCAGACTTTTCAATGCATTAAAAATACGAGTCTTGCTCACGCCAAGTCTTGCGGCTCTTTCATAATGGTAACTATCAGGATATTGCTCTATGTCCTTTTTAAGCCCTTCTTTGCTTAACTTCTTCCAAGGAGTATTCTTTGTTTTCTTGGGTTCCAGCTGCTTTTCCCAGCGACGTATTGTGGTTGGAGAGATTCCAAATCTCTTGTAGAGCTTTCTGTATGATACTCCCTCAGACTTGCATTTTAATATTTTTTTTCGAAATTGTATTGGATAGGTCACTTTTCCACTCTTTTGATTGACTTATCCTTATCATAGCAAATATCGTGCCTTTTTTGTAGTTGAATTAGCTATATTGCCTATGGCTGAGAAAACCCTACTACGAAAACGTTCTATAATTGAATCAGTATTTAATATACTGAAATATCATTTTGAGCTAGAGCATACTAGACATAGATCTATTCAAAATGCTTTTGTTCACCTAATTTCTACCCTTATTTCTTATTGTCTTAAGCCTTCCAAGCCTTCCATCAAAACTCATTTTCTAATCCCGAACTGAGGTTTTTAGCTTCTGAGGCCCATAGCCTTTATGTCCAGGTTGCGCTCCAATATTGCGCTGACTTTTTACTTTTTTTCTTGCTTGATTTTATACAGCTCTTTTGAACTTGGGATCGAGCTGTTTTTTGAGTTAAGCTTCAATCCATCTTCTAATTCAGCAATTCTTCTCTTCAAAGATGCATTCTCTGCCCCTAAGAACTCTATCTCTAACTGAAATTTTTTTATCAATATTTCTATAGGCGCCATCTAATCACCACTCATCTTTAGGTAGTATTATGCTATCTTTACCACCTAAAGTTATATTTTTCACCTATTTCTTTGCCGCTCTTCTGAACGGATACTTATGGGCAGTGCACTGAAATATTATCTAGAGTAAAATTCTACAACCAAGTTAGGCTCCATTACTACTGGGTAAGGAACATCGCTTAAGTTAGGAATTCTGTTATATTTAACACTCATATTAGCCGGATTAAGTTCCAAGTACTCAGGAACCGATCTTTCCTTAGATTGAGCAGCTTCAATTACAATAGTAAGCTGCCTAGATCTTTCACGAATTTGAACTACTTGGCCAGGCTTAACTCTGTAGCTTGCAATGTTAACTCTTTTACCATCAACCAAAATATGGCCGTGATTAACAAATTGCCTTGCTGCAAAAATTGTAGGAACAAAGTTAGAACGATACACGATAGCGTCTAGCCTAGATTCCAAAAGACCAATAAGATTTTCACCTGTATCTCCTTTACGGCGCGAGGCTTCTTGATAAATTTTACGGAACTGCTTCTCTGTCACATCACCGTAATAACGCTTAAGCTTTTGTTTAGCAGAAAGCTGAATACCAAAGTTTGTGCGCTTGCGCCCAGCAGAGGCAGCATGTTGCCCTGGAGTGAAGTTTCTTGTATTTACAGGATCCTTAGCTCTTCCCCATAAGTTAACACCTAGTCTTCTACTGATGCCGTATTTTCTATTTCTTCTTTTAGACACGTATAACCATTTTAACTAATTTATAGCCACTGACTTATAATATTTTATTATTCATTTGTCAACATCCTATTTCCTAACAGCGTTATTTATTTTTCTTTGATTGATTTTAAGGTTATTTAAATATATATTCTACAGCAAATTGCGGCCATGGTGGAATTGGTAGACACGCAACGTTGAGGTCGTTGTCTCGAAAGGGATTGAAAGTTCAAGTCTTTTTGGCCGCACCACTAATTATTTTATTTAGATATGCCCATCTCAATAACTAAAGCTGCAGCAAAGCGGATCCTTGAACTCACTGGTGCCGGCAAGAATACTGGCTTTAGAATCTCTGTGCTTGGGGGTGGATGCTCAGGCTTCCAATATGAATTTGACTATATGGCTACAAAAGAAGAAGGCGATGAAATTTTTCTACAAGACGGCGCAATTGTTTATGTAGACCGCAGCTCTTTAGAATTTTTAAGCGACTGCTCACTTGATTATATTGAAGACTTGGGCAGTGCAAAATTCGAAATAAAAAATCCAAATGCCACGGCAAAATGTGGATGTGGAAACTCATTCGCTGTATAACACCCGTGAATGCTATAGCTAAACCCTTATAAAATGGCTATGAAAAATACAACAAATCTCCACCTCTTAGTCATCCTCGCTATTGCTTGGGATCTTAAGAT
>JAJTHY010000118.1 GCA_021298045.1 Candidatus Jidaibacter sp. | reverse complement strand
TCATGAGCAAAACCGCTTTCATCGATGTAAACAATTGACCTACATTCTTTTTCTAGTTCCTCAACCTTGCGGCAAAACGTAGATCTTTTTTCTGGATCCGCTTTGGGATGATTTAGTGTTTTTTTTATAGCTAATTCAACTACAAAAAAGGCACGATTTTTGCTTTAATTGTCATTCCGCACGCAGTTCAGGAATCTTAAGATCCCAAGCAATAGCGAGGATGACTAAGAGGTGGAGATTTGTTGTATTTTTCATAGCCATTTTATAAGGGTTTAGCTATAGCTTGTTTTGATTGTACAATATTTTTATTTGGCCCCTAATTCTTTTTACCAAGGCATTTAATATTAGAAGCCTTTTTGCGACGCACTCTTTTGTATTTTGCCAATGTTGATGCCAGCAATCCAATAAGAGTAATGGCGGCAAAGCTATATGCAAGCTCTATGTAGAACAAAGTTTAAACCTCTTCCTCAACGGCTTCTTCTTCATATAAATCGCTTTCGTCAATATCTTGGGAAACCAATGACTTAACTTCGGAGATGATTTCGGAATGGTCTTCGCTAAGGTCATTCTCTTCAGGGCTATCAACTAAATCTGCTTGATGGAATCTTTGGTGTTTCTTTATCACCTCTTCCTTAAGCTCTTCCACATCAATATTGCCCAAAGAGATTTCGCGTAGAGCAACTACAGCGTTTTTATCATTGTGGCGTTCAACAGTTATTTTCGAACCAGCAACGATATCCTTAGCGCGCTGAGCCGCTAGAATTACCAATTCAAACCTTGAAGGAACAACTTTTGTGCAGTCTTCTATAGTTACCCTTGCCATATTTTCACATCCATTCAAAAAATTTTATGTGAACTCATTATAACTTTTAAATTTATTTCTTCAACTAATATGATTGAAAGCAAGATATAAATATACTAGTATACTCCCGTCTTTTAAGGAATGGAGTTTTAAAATGCATAAATACCGTACGCATACCTGTGGTGAGCTTAGCGCAAAACACGTGGGGCAAACCGTTAGGCTTTCTGGCTGGGTGCATAGAAGGAGGGATCATGGCGGTGTTTATTTTATTGACCTTAGAGATCATTATGGTGTTACTCAAATATTGTCATCTGAATTAGACCAGCAAGTGGCAAAACTTAGTAAAGAAAAATATGCGGACTATTGCTCGCTTAGCTTTGAAAGCGTTATAACGGTGACCGGTAAAGTTGTTGCGAGATCTGCTGACGCTGTAAATCCAAGCTTGCCAACTGGCGAAGTGGAGGTTGTGGTTGAGGATTTAGAAATAATTAGCCGTGCCGATGTCCTTCCCATTAACGTGAATGCAGATTATAATTTTCCAGAAGATTTGAGGCTTAAGTATCGGTTCCTGGATTTAAGGCGTGATAAAATGCATGCAAACATAGTTTTGCGCAACAGTGTTATTTATTCTCTCAGGCGTAGGATGGTAGAAGCGGGATTCATGGAGTTCCAAACTCCAATTTTAACTGCTAGTTCTCCTGAAGGTGCGAGGGATTTTCTAGTGCCAAGTAGGGTGCATCCTGGTAAGTTTTTTGCGCTGCCACAGGCTCCACAGCAGTTTAAACAGTTGCTAATGGTCTCTGGGTTTGATCGTTACTTCCAAATAGCTCCATGCTTTAGGGATGAGGATGCAAGGGCGGATAGGGCTCCTGGTGAATTTTATCAGCTAGACCTTGAGATGTCTTTTGTGACGCAGGAAGATGTATTCACCACGATGGAGCCGGTATTAGAAGGTGTGTTTAGAGAATTTACTTCTAAAACAGTTACCAAAGCTCCTTTCCCAAGAATTACCTATGCAGATGCCATGCTTAAGTATGGTATCGATAAGCCTGATCTTAGAAATCCTATTCAGATTTCTGATGCCACAGAGATTTTCCGTGACTCAGAATTCTCTATTTTCAAGAATGCGATTGTTCATGGTAAGGTGGTTAGGGCGATTCCAGCGCCTGCTACATCTGAGCAGCCTAGAAGCTTCTTTGATAAAATGATTGCATTCGCCCAAAGCGAGCTTGGTGCTGCAGGTTTGGCTTATATCACTTATGATAAAGATGGTGTTGCTAAGGGGCCTATTGCCAAATTTTTAAGCCCTGAAAAACAGGCTGAGCTTAAAAGCGTTGCTGGCTTAGAAAATGGTGACAGCGTGTTCTTCACTTGTGATGTGGAGTTGGCAGCAGCAAAAATGGCTGGTAAGGTGCGCATTAAACTTGGTGAAGATTTGGGTGTTATTGAGCAGGGTGTTTATAAATTCTGTTGGATAGTGGACTTCCCATTTTATGAATTTAATGAAGAAGATCAAAAGATTGACTTCTCACATAATCCATTCTCTATGCCACAGGGTGGTTTGGAAGTTCTGCTTGCTGCAGATACAATTGAAAAGCAGCTAGCGATCAAAGCATTCCAGTACGATATTGTTTGTAATGGAATTGAGCTTTCTAGCGGAGCGATAAGGAATCATAAGCCGGAGATAATGTATAAAGCATTTGAAATTGCTGGTTATTCCAACGAAGAGGTGGACACTAGATTTGGTGCGATGATCCGTGCATTTAAATTTGGGGCTCCGCCGCATGGTGGTTTTGCCCCTGGAATTGACCGTATTGTTATGCTACTTGCAGATGAGCCTAATATTCGTGAGGTGATTTGCTTCCCATTAAATCAGGGCGCGCAAGACATGCTGATGGGTGCTCCATTACCCGCGACGGATAAGCAGTTGAAAGAGTTGAATATTCTTTTATCTCCGCATGCTCGTGAAGAATTAAATAAAGAAAAATAAATAAATCTTCTTAATAAAGTTGTAACAAATTTACTGTATACTATATTTCTATATAAGGATATTGGTTGAGTATGACTAATTATAAAAACCCAGTAACGCTTGCGCAAATGGCGCTTACGCAGATGGTGCAAACCAGCAGGTCTGGCGTTGTGACTGCTAAGTCTAATTTGAGTATTCCTTGTCAAAATTCCGCAAGAAAGGCGGTTGTGCTTCTCAATGCAGCTTTAGGCACTGTATCTCCAGATTCTTTTTTTGATCTTACAGGTAATGGCGAGGTTACTTACAAAGGTTGTATTTCTTTATGCATCCCTCAGTTACTTGTGCAATTGAAGCAGGGTAATGATAATAATCCTTCGGCACAAATGACTGAGCGAAAAGTCTCTGAAGATGTTATAGAAAAAATAAAAAGTGCAAAGTTGGACTATTACTGTAATTCTTCCAGGTAAATCATGATTGTTGGAATTGGCTGCGATATTGTTAAAGTCGCCAGAATTCAACAGCTAATAGAAAGGTTTGGTTCTAAATTTTTGCACCGTATCTGCACAGATTTAGAAATAGAAGCTAGTAAAAAACTGGCTGTAGAGCAAAACTACTATAGATATTTTGCTAAAAGATTTGCGGCGAAAGAGGCGTTGGCCAAGGCCTTAGGCACAGGTATTGGCGAGTTTGTATCTTTTTTAGATATTGAGATTCAAAATTTGCCAAATGGAAAGCCTGTAGTGAAGCTTAATTGTGTAAATAGTGATGCGTTTAAAGTGCATCTTTCTTTGGCAGATGAGGATGATTTCGCAATAGCTTACGTAATGGTCGAGTCAGCAAATGCCCACTTGTAAATTATATAATAAAATAGCTTGCGTTTTGTGGATTATTTTGTAGTATCTACACACTTATTTGTCAAAGGCAATTGGTCAAGTTTGTGTCTTACTTTGCTTATACTGTTTTAAAGCATAGAAAACCGCAAGCCTATCCATTGCGTATGGTATTAATTGAATATACTCAAAGAGTATTGATCCGAATTTAGGAGTTTTAACTAATGGCATTATATGAATGCATCTTTGTAACCCGTCAGGACATTCCATCCCAAGACGTGCACAAACTTTCAGATAAATTTTCTGAAATCTTTACTGCTGCTGGTAGTAAAATTATTAAAAAAGAATATTGGGGCTTGCGTTCTTTAGCTTATGAAGTGAAAAAGAATAAGAAAGGCCATTATGTTTTATTGGGGGTTGATGCTTCCAATGATGCAGTTAAAGAATTTGAAAGGAATTGTAAAATTAACGAATCGGTTATTAAATGCTTAACTTTGGCTGTAGAGAAACTTGATTCTCAACCATCTATTATGATGCAGGCTCCTGCCAAGGCTACTCCTGGTTCAAGTTCAGATGAAGCATAATTTAAATTTAGGTAGTTAATGTCACAAAATAATAATTCGCAAGAAAGACCAGCAATGCTAATTCCCAACTCGGTTTTGTTTAACCGTAAAAGCAATTCTGGTGGTGGTAATAGATGTCCTTTATCGGTTAAAGATGCCCCGGAAATCAATTATAAAAATATTGAGTTGTTAAGTCAGTATGTTTCAGAAAGAGGTAGGATACTCTCTAACAGGCTTACAGGGGTTTGTGCTCCAAAACAAAGGCAACTAAAAAGAGCGATTAAGATCGCGAGAGCGCTTGCGCTTCTTCCATTTTCAGCAAGCTAATTAATTTGGAGTATTATTCATGGAAGTTATTTTATTAGAAAAAATTGCTAAGCTTGGTTCTATTGGAGCAAGGGTAGAAGTTAAAGATGGCTTTGCCAGAAACTTCTTGTTCCCAAGAGGCAAGGCTTTGCGTGCCAATAAAGCGAATATTGCATATTTCGAAGCGCAACAAGCTGAAATAGAAAAAGCCAATCAGGAGAGAAAAGCTGCTGCAGAAGCTTCTATAGGCAAGTTCGAAGGTTTAGAAGTTACTATTGTTAGACAAGCTAGTGAAGATGGTAAATTATACGGGGCTGTTT